>JBEHXD010000040.1:0-18522 GCA_048498875.1 Verrucomicrobiota bacterium | reverse complement strand
GGTTTCCTCCGCCGCTTTCACCGCCGCGGTGGCCACCTTCGCCGCTTCATTGGCATTCTTAGCAATCTCCTTGATGCTCGCGCTCATTTCCTCGGCGCTCGTGGCGACGGTCGCCACGTTCTTGCTCACCTGTTCGGAAGCCGCGGCCACGACATTGGATTGCGCGGCCGTTTCCTCGGAGTTGCTGCTCATCTGCTGGCTCACCGCAGTCAATTCTTCGGCGGACGACGCGAGCGCCTGCGAATTCTGCGAAACGGCTTCCATCGTGCGGCGGAGATTTTCCTCGGCGATTTTGCGCGCCGTGATGTCGGTCGCATACTTGATCACCTTGTGTACCTTACCCGCGGCATTGAAGATGGGGTTGTAGGTCGCCTGGATCCAGACGACTTTACCGCCTTTGCCCAGGCGCTTGAATTCCGCGGTCTGGAATTTTCCTTCGCCCAAATCACGCCAGAATTGCTTGTATTCCTGAGAATCCCGGAAGGCGGCCTCCACAAACTTCGAGTGATGCTGACCTCTGGCCTCGTCGAGCGAGTAGCCCATCAGGTGCAGAAAATTGTCATTGGCAAAGAGGATTGTGCCCTCGTGCGTGAATTCGATCACCCCCTGCGTGCGATTCATCTCGGCGATCTGCCGGTCCTTGTTCAGTTGCTCCGTCTTCTGATCGGTGACATCGGTGGCGATCTTCACGATCCTGGTCACGATGCCCGACTCATCCTTCACCGGAGCGTACACGGCCTGGATCCAGATATCGCGACGGTCCTTGGTGAGGCGGCGGAAAACATCGGCCTTATTCTGGCCCGCATTCAATTCCGCCCAGAACTGCGCATAGGCAGGCGTCGCCGTAAAGGCAGGATCGACGAACATGCGGTGGTGCTTGCCCACGATCTCGCTGAGCTCATAGCCGAGCGCTTTCAGGAAATTGGCATTGGCGGTCACGACGTGGCCGCGGGTGTCGAATTCGATGTACGCGTAGGCGCTTTCGACGGCCGCGAACACGCCCTGAAGACGGGCGGTCAACTCGCTCGAAGCCGCGGTATCACGGCGCTCAACCTTTCCGGTTTTCGATGTGCGTGGAGCTTTGGTGGAAAAGCGCGGAACGATGCGCTGCGACTTGCTGGGTTGGGCTTTCGCCTGGAGACCGATGGATTTCATTGAGGATATGGGTGAAGGTTAGGTTTGAGATTCCTGAAGCGTCGGGATCGCCGCGGTGGCACTTTCCACGTCGACGACAAGCAAAAGACGTCCGTCGAGCTTATGAACGCCCGTCACAAGTTCGCGGGCCCGGCCCTCGAGGGTTTCGGGACAGGTCTCGAACGAGGCGGCATCGACGTCCACCACGTCACCGATCTCGTCGACCAGCAGGCTGACCGCTCCATCAGGCGTGCGCACAATGACATTCGTCGGCAACCGGTCGCCGGTGCGGGGTGGCAGCTCGAGCCGGGCGCGCAAATCGATCGCCGTCACGATCTGCCCGCGCAAATTGATCAACCCGCTGACCGTGGCGGGGGCCAGAGGCACGGGCGTCATCGTCTGATAACAGATGACCTCCTGGATCGTCTGGACATCGATGCCAAACATGGAGTCGCCCAGGTAAAACGTACAAAACTGACGTGTGGTGCTCATGGGGGTTAGTTACGATCGCTGGCGTAAAAGGTGGGATCCGCGGAACGGATGATGCCTTCCAAATCGAGCAGATCGGTCACGCGTTCCTTGATTACCGCCGAGCCGAGGATGCCATTCCCCGCACCATTGCGGCGCACTGCCAGCGCTTCATGCACGATGTCGCTGATCTTCGAGACCACGAGTCCCACGCTGCGCCCGCCATCGGAATAAACCACCACCTGCAACAGGGCCGGCGTTTCCTCCGCGGCGTCGCTCCTCGATGCGTCGCCGAGGTACCGGTCGACCCGGATCAAAGACATGATCTGGCCGCGATACTGCACAACCTCCAGCTGGCCACTGCGCTCGATATCCGCGGCCGGCAGCTCCTCGAGCCGGGCCACGGCGGAAAGCGGCAGCGCGAAATGGCGGTCGCGACCAAGCTCGAACAGAAGCAGCGTCTGGCGATCGTCGCCTCGTTCCTGCTCCTGGTCCTCGCGGGAAAGCATGTGTTCGCGGGCTTCCGTAATCACCCGGGCCTTCTGCGCGACCCCGAGAATATCCAGAATCAACGCCACGCGGCCGTCGCCCATGATGGTGGCGCCGGCAAAACTGGAAATACTCTTGAGCTGCTTGCCGAGCGGTTTGACCACGATTTCCTCGGCATCGTTGATCGCATCGACGACCAGACCGAACTGCCGTCCGTCCGCCTGCAACACCACGATGTTCGCGACGTCCGAAGCGCTGGTGGATTTCAGTTTCAAATGCCGGTTGAGATAAACGAGGGGCAGCAACTGGCCGCGCAACCGGTAAACCGGGGCGTCGTACAGCGTTTCAATTTTATTTTTGGCGTCTCCGCCCTCAAGCCGCACGAGTTCGAGCAAATTGACCTGCGGAATGGCAAACCGCTCACCCCCGCTCGTCACAATGAGCGCCGGGATGATCGCGAGCGTAAGCGGAATCTTGATTTTCAGCGTCGTGCTGCGACCCGCGATGCTCTGCACGTCGATGGAACCGCCAATCTTCTCGATGTTGGTTTTCACCACGTCCATGCCCACGCCGCGTCCGGAAATATTGGTGACTTTCTCCGCCGTGGAAAACCCGGGCAGGAAAATCAGGTTGAAAACATCGCGTTCGCCCAGTCGTGCCGCCTGATCCGCGGAGACCAATCCACGCTGAACCGCCTTTTCGCGCACACGCGCGACATTGATGCCCTGGCCGTCGTCGGAAAACTCGATGTTCACCTGGCCGCCCTCATGAAAGGCGCGGAGCACCAGCCGGCCTTCCTCCGGTTTGCCCTCGGCGGCGCGCAACTGCGGGGATTCGATGCCGTGATCGATCGCATTGCGCACGATGTGGGTGAGCGGATCCTTGATCGCCTCGATGATCGTGCGGTCGAGCTCCGTTTCCTGTCCCTCCATCACGAGATTGATTTTCTTGCCCAGTTCCTGGGCGAGATCGCGCACGATCCGCGGAAAGCGCGCCCAGACATTCCCGATGGGCTGCATGCGCGTTTTCATGATGCTTTCCTGCAATTCCGTCGTGATCAGATTCAGCCGTTGCGACGCCGCGTTCAACGCCGCGGGGTCGGGCTGCGCGACGTTCTGAATGATCTGGTTGCGCGCGAGCACCAGTTCGCCGACGAGATTCATCAACTTGTCCAGCTGCGCCACCTCGATGCGGACTGCGCTGTCGGAGACGGAGGTGCGGCTTTGCGTCCCCGCTTCCGGTTCGCCCGTCGAAATGGGATGAGCCGTGGACACCGGCGGCAATGAGGCGGGCTTTTCCAGGACCGGCTCCGGAGCGGCCACCATCATGGGCGGACGGGTTTGTCCAAAAAGTCCGAACGCCTCCGGGTCATCCACCACGGGCGCGGCCGTCCCGACCGCCGGTTCCACTTTTTCCGTGACGGGTTGATCCGCGCCTGCCGTTTGAAGTCGCTGCAAACGGTCGAACAACGCGCGGTGATCGGCGTCGCCTTCCTTCCCCGTCGTCTCGATGAGACGAAGCATGGCCCGCAACGCATCGGAAAGCGCCAGCAGCGCCGAAACCAATTCCGCGCTCGAAGCGATTTTCCCCTCACGCAACAAACTCAAAAGGGTTTCGCCGACATGGGCGGTGGCTTCGATACGACCGAGTCCGATGCATCCGGCGGTCCCCTTGATGCTATGGATCACGCGGAAAATGATGTTCATCGTTTCCGCACCGCTGCCTCCCTTCTCCAAGACCAGCAATTCCTGGTCGAAGCGGTCGAGTCCCTCGAAGCTCTCGACAAGGAAATCGTTGATGAGCTGTTTCTGGAGTGCGTCGTTCATGGGCGGAAATTTCGCAGGCAAAAAATTACAGCGGCAGCACTTTTCCGACGACGGCGAGGAGTTGTTCCTGTTTGAACGGTTTCACAATCCAGCCACTGGCGCCGGCAGCGCGACCCTGGTTCTTGATCGCAGGATCCGATTCAGTGGTGAGCAACAGGATCGGCACCTTGGCGAGATGGGGAACCGTGCGGACCTGGCGGGTGAGCTCGATGCCGTTCATGTTCGGCATGTTCACGTCGGTGATCACGAGATCCACATTTCGGGTCTTCAACAGGTTGAGGGCGGCGAGACCGTCCTCGGCTTCGATCATGTCGTAGCCGGCGGTCTTCAGCGTGAACGTGATCATCTTCCGCATCGTGGCGGCGTCATCGACGGTGATTATGGTTTTGGCCATGGCAGCAGGGGCAGGTTTGAAATCGGAAGGTTAGAAGAGATCGACGTTTGCTCCGAGATCGGCTTCGACTGGAGCGGATGAAGCCGGTGCCTTGGCCGCCGGCTCGACCGGCACGGGAGGAATGGATTCGAACAATTCAGTATTGGCTGCGGCGTGCTCGACCATGGATTGGGATTCCACTGCCGCCGCTCCAACGACCGCCGCGTGCACCTCCCGCTCGGACGCCATGGTATAGCGGTCACGCCAGGTTTCCTCGCTGCGCGCAAGGGGCGCCTGGATCCGGTGCGCCAGCAATTCAAACAAGGCCCCCGATTCCTCCAAGCCCAGCCGGGTGCCCTCCAATCGTTTTTCGACCTCGGGATCGGATTCGCAGAGTGCAAGGATTTCCGCCGCCGTCTCCTTGATCGACTGCGTATGCGACGCCACGCCTTCGAGCGCATCGAGACCCTCCGTGCGGAGCGCGAGAAGCTCTTTTTCCACTTCACTACCGCGGTCTTTCAACATCTGCAAATGGCCCGTGCCCGATTCGCGCAACTTCGCGAAATCGCCGATCACCTCCGTGATGAGCGCCGCCAGACCGTTTAACTTCTCCAAGGCCTCCTGACTGAAACTGGTGGTCGCCGCCGATACGCGAACCGTGTTGATCGCGAGCACTTCGAGGCCCGTGCCCTCGCCGACGCGTACCGCCTGAATCTGCGCATTCAAGGCAATAAGATGCATCGTGACTGCGAGATCGGTCATGGTCGACGTAATCGACTTGGCCAGGGTTTCAATCGGACTGAGCTCACCGTGGGCTTTGTTGGCATCGGACAGCGTGGAATTCACGATGTCGCGCGTTTCGCGAATGGTGTTGAGCAGCACCTGGATCATGCCATCGGGTGCCACCGTCACTTTTTTCAAATCGGCGAGGGTCACACAGCCGTCATCGAGCTGATCCGTACAGGTGACCGCCTGACGAACTCCGCCCGCAATCGTCGACATCGCTTCACCCAGATCCTGACGGATCGCGGCAAGATGGGCCTGTTGCAGGCGGTTGGACTCGCGCAGGGCGCCCAGTTTTTCGGACAGCTGATGGCCCCGTTCCTGAGAGATTTTCGCGCCCTTCGTTTCCGATTCCCGGAATAACTGGGTCAGGTGAGCGGTCTTCTGCGTCACGATGTCGTGATACTGCAGGCCAACGACCACCTTGCCGACTTCCGCGGCGACCGCGCGCGTCGTGGAGGAAAGTTGGGAATCGCGTTCGCCGTTTTTCTCCAATTCCACCTGGAGATCGGCGAGGGTTTGGGCGATCTGGCTCTTTTTTTCGTCACCCAACTTGCGATGCACGGGAAGCACCGTGCGCAAATGGAGCAGGACATCGGCAATCGTCTTGTGCATCGAACCGAGCACCGCGCATTTTTCCTTAAAAATGCCGGCGACGTTCGCCTGCAAATTGGCGATGTCATGGCTGACGGCCACAAACATTTGCTGCAGCTCGGTCGGCAGACCGGAGGACTCCACCTTGTACAGGACCTGAATATAACTGAGCGGAGCAATGGTCGCTTCGAGCTGGGCTTGAAGCCCAAGAATGCAGCGGATCTGTTGCTCACAGTTTTCGAGGCGTTCCACAAAACCTTCGAGGGAATTGGCGCATTGCTCGACATAACCCAGCGGGGATTGCAACAAGCCGATCGCCGACTCGAGCACGGCCTCGCCCACACTCTGGCCGCTGGTAAGGACCAGCAGCCGCTGTCCGTCGGTCACAAGAGTGTTGCTCGCCGTGGTCATCTTTTCCACTCCATCGCCGATGGCGGTAAAGCGGGATTCCACCGTCTTCATCACCTCGGTCAGACGACGCTGCCGGGCGCGTGAATTGGAGAGTGAAAGGCCCAGCTTCTGTAATGCGACGTTCTGCCGGGAATCGAAACGCTGTCGGAAAAAATCCATTTGCACCCGCAGGCGCTGCAATCCGTCCCGAAAACCACCGCGGTTTTTTTTCACGCTTCCGCCCGCGTGCGATGACGCGGCGGGAGGCTGGCCGGCAGGCGCCGACGAAGCGTGAGGAGAGAGGAGCATAATGGTGGTGGGAATTTTTCTGAGTCGGTGGCGGAACCCGGGAGTTGCGCCGTCGATGCGTGACCGGCCTTCACCTCGCGAATCTCAGCGACCCGTCCGGAGAAAGCAGGTCCGGCCGGTTTCGAAAAACCAGACGGACCCACGTGAGCAATCGACGCGAAGACCGGGCGCTTTAGGCTGCCTGGAGAGGGCCGCGTCACTGTGAATGCGAGGTGAATTCGCCCGTCCCCCGAATCTTCCTCAAATTTGGGTAGAACTGCCCAGAGTGCTCGACACCGACTACCCAAATAATCGGGAATCGCGGCCAGATTGACGACCGATCACATTATGCTCACAAATTAAATTAATTTCCGAGCCACCTGACTTTTCGACAGGAAAATTGCACGGAGGCTCAATGGATGCCGGTCAAAAAGGAAGGGCGCATTATCCTAACGCGCCACTCAGGACTCACGAATTCTGTTTTGTAAGCGAACTTCCTGAGACGGCGGATAAGGATAATTCGCCCTACCCGTTCAATCGACGTGCTCGCAAGCGCGATGCGACTCCCGGGTCAACGTCCCTGGCGACAACGAAAAAGAAAAAACGCAGCCGGATGAATTCATCACGGCTGCGTTCTGGAGAAAATTTGCTTTTTCAGGGCTGCGCTCAGAACCAGGAGAATCGCGTGGGCACGTAGACTACGTCGCCAGGCTTGAGATAGAAGGGTTCGCTTTGTTTGCCTTCGAGCACCTGTTTCAGATCGACGGTATAATTCCGATACTGTCCGTTTTCCTGGCGGGTCACCACAACAGCGCGCATATCGGCCTTGGTGTTATCAAAGCCACCCGCTTCCATGATGGCCTCAAGGACCGCGATCGGATGGTCGGAGACTACCTTGCCCGGACGAATGACCGAGCCGGACACGAAAACAGAGAAGCTTGAGGAAACGACGGTCACCGACACTTCCTTGGAAACCAATTGTGACGCGTAGGTCTTGACCAATTCCTGCTCCAAGGCACCCGGTGTCATTCCGGCCGCGACCACTTCGCCGCCCAAGGGCATGGTAATGCGTCCATCGCGACGGACCTGCTGCTGCGTATCGAGATTGGGCGCGCCCGGAAAAGCGATCTTCAGCACATCGCCCGCACGAATCGTCAGGACCTCAGGGGTTTTGTCCGCCGCGGTGATGGGGGAAGGGGGAGGCGGGGTTTCGCAACCGGCGAAAAAGCCCATCATGACGAGCCCGAGAAGGCCCAATCCCGCCCGTGCCAGCTGAAAAACAGAGCGGTTTGACTTAAGGAGTTTAAACGAGCCTGCGGCGGAGGAACCGGTGATCATAAGAGGGGAAGTTGCGGGTTAATTCGCTGGGTTGAATGCTATTCCGTCACCCAGACGGATAGCCGCCCCGCCACAACCCAGCAAGCTGAAAGCCACCTTACCCGACCATAGCAGAGTTACCCGCGAATCACGCGAATGGACGCAAAGGGAGGCCGGAGATCGCCGGAAGGTGGATGAAGAGTTGCTCCGACCTGGTTGCCGGCAGTTTTGGCGACCGAATCGCGGTGCAGTTCCCAGCGCACTATTCCTGCTGTCAGGTTCGATGGGAATAATGGCACGTTCAAAGTGCGAATATCCCCGCGGGAAGCATCAGCGTGATCTTTGACACGCAAGCAGGCGCCCAGACCGATCCCCTCGGCGACGTGGGCGTCTACATTTATCCTTTCTCCCTAGTTAGTTTGTGACCTGAGCCACGATGAATCGGGGAGCAATGCACCGGTTCACGACGGTAATAAACGGAATCTGGAATCACACATTTCCCGGAAGCCTTTCTCAGATTGTCAGAGTTTCAGTGCAGGTATGGAAGGGTCAGGGCGGGCTTCAAATCAGCTTTATCAACCAATCAAAGTTTTTAATCGGTTCTTCTTCCAATCGAAGAACGCAGCGAATCTAAATCTCCGCCGGCAAACGGTACTCCCCTCCTACGTTCAACTCGTAATTGTTTATCAACACAGGATAACCGCGCACCACAAAGTCAGCCCCCTTTTGCGTGCGTTCCCCATCAAGTATAAAATATACAACCCGCCTTCTTTTTCGACCGTCAAATTCGATCAAAAAATCGCGAACAAGACCGTCAATGACACTCAGATTTAGCCAGCGTGAATCACGAAGCCTCTTTTCTACTTTTATTTTTCTATCCTGACAGCACCACTCTCTGAGGCTCTTTGAAGCATGCCACCTCCGAACTGCAAAAACGCTTTTAACATGGGTAACCTTTCGTCTGTTTCGGACAATTTCCAAGTTCGGAGATATCCATCATTTGAAAGGAAAAAATCTTTGTGCGCCCGAAGCAATACCTCGCGCACAAAAGAATCAGGGAGTTCGTAATCAAGCCTTTCTCTGTCTTGCGATATAACTAATTCTTCGAAATCAACAAACCACTTAGAAAAGTCTGCCCAAGCAACATTAGTTTCGGCCACAGATGAAAGTGAACCAACATTTCCATCCAAAACCGATACTAGTTCCCAGAGTTTCATTTCGGATTTCATCTTTTACCAAGAGGAATAGGATTCACGGTGTAACCTAAGCCTTCCCAATATTTAACCGCTGCGTCCCACTGTTCGCTTTTTGCACCTGCCCCATCGCCAAAACGGCCTGAGCCGGCATTTATCGTAACGGTATTTTGAGGCCCAAACCACGCTTCCCCCCCGATCGAAGCTTCAGAACTGATATTCGTGTGAACGATATTGCCACGCGGAGTAGCCATAGGCGTCTTCTCAAGAGCTACGTTAACGCCACGTTTGTCAATAGTCCAAAGGTACTTTGACGCCGGATCTCCATGCTTACCTTGCAGTGTATTTGTGAACCGTGAATTCTTACTAGATTGAAGACCTTGTTTTGGTCCGATTAAGACACCCTCGTTTTTCAGTAGTGGTCGAGCAGATGGTCGCAAGGGGCCAACTCCCGAATTCTCAACAGGAAGAGCCTCAGCGCCATGTACATTCATTCGAACATTGGCTCTCCTCAACCGATTCTCAGCAATGCGCGCACTTCCCACTGCAGCAGCATCTACAGCTAAATCCGAAAGGGCATTGGCAACACGTCCAGTCGTACGTCCTGATCCTCGATCAGAATCCTCAGGCTGATTAAATTGCTTAGAGTCATTCGTTTCTTGCTGGTGCCACTGTGCATCGTATTGGGCCTGCATATTTATTTTATCGTCAATGACCCCCTTGGCTTCCTTTGTGAAGCCAAGCAAATAAAGTTGTCCGGCTCTTAAGTCTTCCCCGTGCTGATACAGTCCCATTCCTCGATCAGTTTCTGCACGAGAAAACCCTTCAAATAGACCCAACAACCAACTTTTGAACGTATATCCTGAAGGATCGATCAAGGTCAGCGGCTTGTTCATTGCATAGGAATACCTATTATAACTTTGGAGATTTGCCGGAGCTTGCACCACAACATCCGCGCTTAAAAAGCGTCCCAGCAGCGGATCATAAATGCGCCCGTTCATGTGCACGAGGCCGAGGTCGTCGAGCATTTCGTGGCCGGTGAAGCCGCGCGGGGTCAGGCTGTCGAAGCCACCGTCATCCGATTTATTGGTGCCGGTGGAGATGGGTGCGCCAAGCCAGGTGAAAGGATTGCGGCGCTGGCCCCAGGCGTCTTCGCTGAATTTGCCGGGCTTGCCGCCCGTATCGTTACTCACCGTTCCTGCGCCAAAGTCAGTGATCGCCGTGATCGAGCCGAGATGATCGTAGTGATAAATGTAGGACGTCTCCTGCTGGCCGACCGCCTTGGTCGGATCGAACTCACGGGCGCCAATGATGCCATCGGGACCGGGTACGTAGATGCGGATATCCTTCAGGTCCCAATTTGGAGACAATGCAGGCGCGGTCGTGGTGTAGTTTAATTCGAGTGTCGAACCGAGGGCATAGATGCGCTTTCGATTATATTTCGTCGGCCCCGTGTCCTTGGTCTCGTTGAATTCCAACTGCATCACGCGCGAACGGGCCGCGTTGTAGTGAAATTCTGAGCCCACTGCCGTCTGCGCAGTTCCGCTCAAGGCGGCGGAGGTCTTGGTCATCCACCGTGGCTTGTCGAAGCCGGTCCACTTGACCGTCGAATAGTCTCCCGACTTCGAGCGGGTCAGCAGATTGCCGTTCAAATCATAGGCCATCGTGTAACCGAACGCCGAGGCCACCGCATGAGGCAGAGTCCGCGTACTACCACCGCTTCCGACCGTCGGGCCGTAGGTAAAATTGCCGGAGCTGGTCACTCCGCCTACGTCGGGCTTGTTCAGGATATTCCCGTTATCAGCATAGGTCATCGTGCCCTGCTTGCTGGTTTTGAGCCGGTTCAGAGCGTCGTAGGTCAAGGCCTCGCTGCTGACTCCGTCTCCGCGCGACGTGAGATTGCCCAAACCATCGAATCCGAAACTGAAATTTTGAACGCCGTTATTACTCGCCGTCAGGACACCGTCTTCAGGACGATACGTGCGGGTCGTGGTCAACCCCGAACCTTTGCGCACCGAAGTGACGCGGTCCATGTAATCGTAGACCGGCGTGTCCCACCAGGAGCGACCCAGTGAATCAGTCAGGCCGACGAGATAACTCTTCGAGCCTATGCCGCTGCCGTCGTAGGTGTAGAAGTAACCGAAGTCCTGCCAGAGGTAGGGCTGTGTGCCCGGCGTCTCCGCGTTGGCGGGTTTCCAATAATGCCGGACCTGACGGACACGTGAGTAGAGATCGTATTCAGAATAGGTGTAGAACCACTTCCCGTCGGACTGCGCCAGTTCGAGTGCCGAAAGGCCTTTTTCGTTGTAGTAGTGGAGATTGGTCGTCGCGAAGGAACCTGTGGCAGTGCACTCCTCCCTCTCGGGAGAACCGAGCCAGCCTTGCGTTCCTTTGGCCACGGTGTGATGCAGACCATCGGTCACCGTGTTGATTTCGTAATAATAGAAATTTGCCGTCTCCGTGGCACTGTTGCCGGTGGTGACGCGGCTAAGCTGACGGTTTAGTTGATCAAAGGTCGAACTCATGCTGTTACCCGCGGCATCGGTTTGGCTGAGCACCTGACCCAGCGCACTGTTGACATAATTCCAAGTACCTTTGTCCGGATCAGCGAGCTGAGTCTGATGGCCGAGTGCATCATATCCGGCGGTGACGGTCTGTGACTGGCCCTTAAGCGTGGTCGTCGTCATCCGGCCAAAGCCGTCAAGCGCAAAGCTGATCGAAGGTCCGGTACTCGTAGTGCCAACGTTATCGGTAAAAGCCGGTTCGTTATCTGCATTCCATACACTCACCGTCCGGCCTTTGGCGTCCACAAGCGTGGTGGTGATCTGGGCCGCCGGATTGATTCCGCCCAGGTCGGGCGCGTCCACACTGACTTTGGTGGCGCGACCGATGTAGTTGTTGGTCGTGACGGTGCCATTGGGCGCCGTGACCGTGCTCACCCGCCCCATCGGATCATAAGTCGTCTTCGTCCAGTAGGCAGTGCCATCGGAGAAATATGGCAACGACGTGGCCACAACCTGGCCCAGGATGTTGTAAACGATATCCGTATAAATCAGCTTGGTACCGAATCCTTCCTTCACCGTGCGAATCACGCGCCCCAAGCGGTCATAGTAAGCGGTAACAGCCGGCTTGACGGTCGTAGCGGTCTGAACCGCATAGACCGAGGTCAGAGTCACCCCAGTCACACCCGATGGCGGTCCCACCGTCTGGGTTTTTGTCCAATCCGAAGCAATGGAGCTCGTCCAAGCAAACGTGCTGGTCGTGGAGATATTTCGAAGAATATCGGTGACAATAATTGTACGGCCGAGGCCATCATAGGCGGTAGTCACCTGTGCGCCGTTGGCGTCGGTCACCGAGCTGGGTTTGCCAAAGAGGGAATGATAGGCCGTGGTCGTGACGTGATTGTAGTTATCCTGGATCTTGGTCGGCAGATCGAACGTCGCGGAGAAATCGGTGCTTGGACTCGGGACACTGGACGTGGTGTAACTGACCGCACCTTGTCCGGCAGACTGGAGATCGGTGCCGTCAATACTTGTCCCGGTGACACGACCAAGTGAATCGCGCGCGTAGGTGACCTTGGTGGTGAGCTTGGAATCGGCATGCGTCACGCCCGCTGCGCCCGCGTCTACCTTTTCGGTCTTCACCAACGGAGTCTGCGCGCTGTTGATCACGTCATAGGTATATGATTTGATTGGTGCCACCTCTCCGGTAACCGCTGTCGTTTTCACTGTATCAACCAAACCAGTGAGAGCGCCGATCTGCAGATACGTGGTATCCACGGTTTCGGTAAGACCCGGACCGTAGTTGGTCGTCAGCTTCTTGAGATTACCAAAGGTGATTTTTCCGTAGCTCGTACCACCAAGATTGGAAACATTGGTGAGATAGCCGGTGAAGTTGGTCGTTCCTGCCGGTGCGTTGGCACCGGCATTGATGTCGCTTGCGTAAAAAATTCCTGGAAGCGTCGTTTGCACGGCAGTCTGATCGTCGAAAAGCGATTGTGCCGTGATTTTGATGTGCTCTCCCGAGGGCTTGGTCTGCGTGAACAGCGATTCGGCTTGGGCATTTGCGCTGGCAGCAGTAAACGAAAAGTGTGCCGTGGTGGAATCTTCCCACCGGTATTCCGTGGCTTGAGAAATGAACGGATACACCGAGGCCCCGTTGCCTGATCCTACCCGATCAAACACCACGGTGTTGTCGTGTGAACTTATGAAACGGAAATTATCGTTTCCATTCGCATTCCACCAACGGTAGGTCTCCTCCCGGGTTGTCAGTCCCGTCATCGGAAAGGACTGTGTGAGAAATTGGTACCCGAAGAGACCCGTTTGCGTATCGAGCGTGACAAAACTATGGAAGCCGAGCGGGCCACGCCCGGAAAGATCAGCCCGATTGCCGGAGTATTGATAAGTGAAGTGCGCGCCATCTGTCGCGTTGCCGACGCCAGCGTCATTCCACACATCGGACACCACCAACTGGGGATTGCGCACTTCCCGGATCGGATAACTGACCGCAGCACCAGGTGTGTAAACGGAAGCATCGGTCGTTGCCTTATACCCAATCTGGGTCTTGCCCCCCAATCCGTTCGTGACGCCATTCAAATGGTCCGCTTTCGCGTTGCGTCCTTTCGCGATGACATAACTGGTGGTATATGATCCCGGCGAAAGATAGCTAAGCAACCAATCGGTGGCACCATCACCATCGATATCGATGGACTCCATCGAAACTCCTCCGAATCCATTCTCGTCGGCATAAGGCGTATAATTTGGCCCAAAGACGGACCAGAAGCTGCCTTGATTATTCGCCCACAACGGCTGGGACGGCCCAAAACCGTTTTGCTGGCCATACTTCACCAGCCAGCCATCCGCCCGACCATAAATAAAATCCGCCTTTCCGTCCTTATTTATATCCTGAAGATACATGCCTCCGGTCCGCAGCTCTCCTCCCCAAAAGTACCAGAAGTTGTACCCACTGCCGTTAACGTAATCCAAATTATGATTGGGCACGCCGCTCACCGGATCCACCAGGGGCATGTAGTCCACAATCGGATCAGCGAATCCGCCGGTGCCCAGACTTTTGAAAAGGCACCACTTGGGCTCATAAACCCCCAGCGACCAGGATTTCTTGGAAAGCACCAACAGGTCCTTGTAGCCATCGCCATCGCAATCGCCGACGAGAACTTTCATCACCGGAACATCCGCAACCGTATTGGTCCCGGCGGGAGTTACTACATTGTACAAATTCTGAATCTGTCCTCCGCCCACCGCCGGCCAATTGGGGTTCGTTAAACCGGCATTCAATGTCGTTTCATACTCCAAATAGGTGTCCAACCCTTGATCCAGGTAGTACACGGATCGCTGCACATAGACATAATCGTCAACCCCATCGTTGTTGAAATCGGCTACGGTGGGCTCGATCTGAGTCACAAAGGGCTGATTTGCCCAAGCCGAGGGATCGCCGGGAGGGCCCGAGAATGACTCATAAAACGTATCAGAGGAAGCGACCGATCCCCACTGAGCGGGAGCCGCAAATCCGGTCCCGGTGGAGAGTGCCACATATAAACCGGCCGTTCCGGGCAATTGATTATTACTGCGATGGATCAAGATATCAGAACGTCCGTCACCGTTAAAATCACCAATCGTCACGCGCGCCGCCGCCGCCCCCGGATAGTTGGTAAAAGCACTCGAATCGAAAAAATTATTTCCCAGAGTACAGGCGAGGTATGAACTTCCATCGGCAGAAATTCCCGTAAATCCAGTGCCCGTGGAACGGGCCGCGTAAATCTTATCGCGACTCATCATCCAGACAATGTCTGTCAGGCCGTCGCCATTGATGTCGGCGGCTTTGACGAAGCAGGGATAGGAGGTGAAGGGTGAAGGATTCGGCATCCAGTTCTGGCCATCGCTGAATCCCGTGCCGTTGCCCAGATAAACTTTGCCGTTCACAAACTTGTCCGTGATGCCATCGCCGTTGAAATCCCCGGTGATATTGGTCATCGCCTCGGCCGGTGAGCCGGCATCGCCGCTTTCCAATATGCCTGAAACCGTGGCCGAAACCGGATCGCTCAGAGGAACGCCAACCGAACCGTCGTCATTGTAGGAAAAAACCGTCGGCGGCGTGGCCTGCCAGGTGGACGTCGCATTCGCCTTGCTGTTGAAAACAACATTCTGCAACCGGCTCAGGCCGCTGCCGGGTGCAATTTCGTAACTGAAATCGTAGCGAATGGTCGGATCGATCGTTCCCGTACTTAACGGTCCCACTTCGATCTTCGCCAAACGGCGGTGCATTTCGCTTTTCAATCCGGCGGTGTAACCATCAACCGCATCGGGACGGAGTTCACCCGCATAGGGAGCCGACGCACCCGGTGTATAGGTTAATCTAATGCCGAACGCTGCAGCGACTCCGGCACCGGTGTTCTTGGTGTAATCGATGCCGGCCAGCAGATGTTCACCGGTCAGTTGCCCGGCATAAGTCACCTGATGGCTGAATTTGTCCGACTGATAGACATTGTAGGTGTATTCGATGCTATTTCCGAGCGTATCCACCACCCGCTTGATCGACCAACCGTAGTACTCGGGAAAATAATCGGCAAACCGGTGAAGCGCATCTGCCGAGCTGCCGTCGATATTTCCGAAATAAGAAACGGTGCCATCCTTGGCTTCTATTTTAAACCCTTCGATGTGGGTTCCGGTCAGAGCCCCATTCGCTCCGAGCGAGGTGATTTTCACGAACGAATCGACTTCGGTGTGGTACACGCTGCCCACCTTCCAATAGTCACCAATGACCCCGCTTGAAATTACCAGCAAACGTCCATCCAGGTACAAGCGATCGTCAGCTCCATAGGTAATGCCACGGACAAACCCGTCGCGGGCAAGCAAGGTACGTCCCCGGGTGATTTCCGAAGGGCCGTAAGATATCGCCCAGCCAATGCCCATGGGACCGTTGCCCGCGCTGCTATTGTAGTTGAGCGACAACGACGGCTGTAAACCGGCGCGCCCCGGAGGCAGGGCGAGCGGGATCGAGTAGTTGGCCGAACCTTTGTTGTCGACCGACACGCTGCCGGGAAGTGTGGCAACGAGTGCCGCCGTCGGAGTCGGGGGATTTGCCGGCGGAGCGACGATTTCGAGGGTGGCCGATCCGCTGCCGCTGAAGCCGTTTTTGGCGGTGGCCGTTACCGTGTAAGTTCCCACACCGGGACCTTTGGTAACGTCGGCCGTGAAAGCGGCACCGGCCGGATTGGGAATGACGGTCGCGCTTTTGACCGATCCCGTGTAGGCTTGGGAGAGATTCGAGAAAGTGAAGGTCGTCGGAGTTCCAGCCCCTACGACCGTCGTGGCCTGAAGCATGATTGTGCCAGTAGGCACATTGGTGTTATAAGTGCCGGAGGGCAAAGATCGCCACTGCCAGGTCCACGTGCCAACCGCCGACATATTGCGGCTGTCATTGAATGATTTGACGCCCGGGCCAGAGGGATAACCCGATTGAGTCCAGGTTCCATTCGGCGCCTGCACCCAGAGCGTCGCATAGGAGTTGCTGGTTCCGAAATCGAGTTGGGCACTCACCAATATGTTGGCCCCCAAAACTTCCGTAGCCGGCGGCGTCGGATTCCAACTCGAGGCAGCCAGCAGTTCGCCGGCACCCAGACAGAAAATGGCGATGAATCGAAAAAGAGCTTTCATTGAGCGGATTTAAATTAGTTTTTGGCCTGGATCGCCGGCGCCGGCATCGCGGATTGAGCGAGCGCCTTGAGCACCATGGTTTGGAGAATCTGCTTGTTCGCCTTGGAATCCGGGTCGGCTACTTCGGGCGTGCGGAGTGAGGCGTGCGCGGCGTACATGCGGGCGGTGGCCTGGGCTTCCGAGGTCGGGCGGGGAATAACTCCCGAGGCCGCGGCGGTTTCAGCGTCACTCTTTGCATCGATGGGACGGGCGGACTTTTCCGGAAGAGTGACCGGTGTGGTCACTTGTGATGACGGTGGCGTGGAAACCGCGGGCACGGCAGGCCCCGCCGGAGCCGGGACGGACGCGACCGTTGGAGTAGCGGCAGGTTTTTCCGATGCCGGTTGATTTGGCAATGAGGACGGCGCGGGCGCGTCAACCGAAGGCGAGGACACGGCCATGCCGGTTTCGTGATTCACGACCGCGGGCCTGGCGGAACGACTCAACCACCAACCGGCCAGGCCGAGCAGAGCCACGACGGCCCCACCCACCCACCAGCGACGAGAATTTTTCGGATTACTCATGACGGAAAAACAGGAAAGGTTATCGAAATAAGGAGAGCGGAAGGCCGCTTCGCGACGGGACGGAATTCAAAGCGACGATCACGCGTTGGGGGAGAAATCAGGGCACCGGAATGATGGACCAGTTTGAGGTGCTGACGCCTTTGAACGCGCCATTGGGCATCTTGAGCACCACATTCACTCCCGCCGGCATGCCCTGGGTGTTTTCGTTGACCGTGGGATTCGAACCGGAGCGATATTCCGCCGCGTTGCTAACTCCGTCTCCGTCGGAATCCATCGCGCCGGTCACACTCGTGAGGTTGTGGAAATACAGCATCTCCCATTCATCCGGCAGACCGTCGTTGTCGCTGTCGACCAGGCTTGTGAGATTGGCTGCGTTCAACTCCACAAATGCCGTGGAGTAGAAAAACGCCTGGGCCGAACCGGCTGTGAAAAGAATGGTGCTCTGCGTTCCCGGGGTCAGCGGCTGCTGGAAATACACCATCGCCGTGCCGTTGCTGTCCGTGGTCAGTCCCACGGTATTGGATACGGAGCCCGTCTTGCTCAGTCCCACCTTGCCGCCACCCGACTGGACCATGAAGGTCACCGGGGCATTGGCAATCGCCGCGGTGCCCGCCGCGTTCCACACGGCGATGTCAAGCGGCTGGTCATTGAACTGACCGGCGAGACCGGTCTGGTTATTTCCGCCCAGCACGACCAGGGTCGGCGTCGCGCTGTTGTAGAAATCATTCGGGTTGGTGCCGGCAACGTAAGCCTGAATGACTGTCACGCCGTTGTTAGTCGGTGAGGTATTCCGGTTGTTCGAGGAGAGCGGGAGACTATGGGCCGTTTCCCACGTATCATCGATACCGTTGTTGTTGGTATCGGTGAACACCGGATTGGTCGGACCGGCAAAAATATAATCCAGCCCGGACGCCGTCGTCAGGTCACCCTGCATCTGGAACGTGGAGAGGTAGGTGAAGCTGCTGACAAAGCCAACATCCGCGGCCACCATCACCCCATTTGCGTACAAATCCCACTTCTGATTGGTGAAATCGAGGCGAACGGTAAATCTGATCCATGCCGCTGTTTTGTTCCCAGCGCCCAGCGTGGTTGAAAACGCCGTCGCCGACCAGGAACCACCGCCCGAACCGTTGCCGTTAAAGACCTGGAGTGATCCCACCCCGCCGTTGAGTTGCAGACCAAACTTCGCACCGGCCACCGTGAAGGTTCCGGCATTCGCCAGGGAAGTTTGGGCGATGGGCTTTGCAAAGAAATCGAAGTATTCAACCGAAGCGGTGGGGGTGGACGCGAAGGTTTGCGTGACGACCGCCACCGGATTGCTCGCCGCCAGCGAAACCGAATTCGCGCCGTTGCTGTGATCCGCCGTGGTCACCGAGGCAGTGCCGGCACTCACCACCCAACCGAGCTGTGCGTTGAGGGTACCGGTGGCAT
>JBEHXD010000039.1:0-18542 GCA_048498875.1 Verrucomicrobiota bacterium | reverse complement strand
GCTCGTGGTCGCCGTCAGCACTCCGTCACTGACGGTGAGCGTAATCGTCGCCGATCCCGTCTGGCTGGCGGCCGGCGTCACCGTCACGGTGCGGCTGCCGCCGCTGCCGCCGAACACGATGTTCGCGTTCGGGACCAGCGTGGTATTGGATGACGAGCCACTCACCGTCAAACTTCCCGCCGCGGTTTGCGTATCACTGACCGTGAAGGCGAGAGGACCGACCGCCGTGCCTGTGAGGGTCATTTGATTGGCCACACTGGTGATGGTCGGCGCCGTGTTTGCAGCGATGATGGTAACAGTAAATGACGCTGAACCGGTCCCACTGACATTGGTCGCGCTTACGGTCACGGTATAGGTTCCCGCGGTCGTCGGGGTGCCTGAAATCAGGCCTGTGCCATTGACGCTTAAACCCGGCGGCAAGCCTGTCGCATTGTAGCTGGAGGGGGCTGGCGCCGCCGAGATCTGGTAGCTATAGGGCACGCCCACCTGGCCATTCGGCATCGCGCCACTGGTGATAACCGGCGTTGTGGGGTTGATGGTCCAAAGGGAATCAACGGAATTGCCGTTGTAGTTGGAATCTCCCGCATAAGCGGCGTGAATTGTATAGGTACCGGGATTCAAAACCGTTCCCGCCGTCACCGCGGTTCCCGGTCCGACGATGGAATAGGTCACACCTCCGGCCGGCGACGCCACGGTCCCTGAAAATTGATTATAGAAAGCGACATTCAAATCCGCGGCCGCCACGGTATAGGTGTTGCTGGCCGCCGCCGTTCGCGTGATATTCCCTCCACCGGTATATGACGGAGTGGTTTTATTAACCACGACGTTCAAAATGTAATTGGTGTCGACTCCGACCCAGGCGATATCGTCGCTGGCGGCACAATGGAATTGGAAGGTGGCAGGGCGGTTGCCCGTGAACGTAAAGGACTTCGTGGAGGAAGAACCATTCAGCACGTTATAACCATTCGCCGGCCCAAGATTTAAATTGGACCAGCCCGTTTGATCAGCCGGGTAATTCCAGCCAATAATCGGATGCGTCCAGGCCAGCTGCGAACCCTGATCCCAAAAGAAGGAATGCACGGTCATATTTCCGTCCGGATCCGTGGCCGTGGACGCGATGTTTACGCTTTGGCCGAAATAGACACTGGCCGAGGAATTCGCGCCGTTGATCGTGAAGGTGCCCGATGGCGCGGTGTTCGGCGGTGCGACCACATTGATCACAGCATACTTGGTGGGCGGAGTGGCCCAGGCATCCCACGATCCCGACCAATTGATCGGATTTCCATTGTAATCCACGTCACCCGCCACACCGCCACGGAAGGCTATTCTCACCCGGATTTTAATGGAGGATCCAGCGGCACCGGCGGTACCATTGGCCGAAATGGAAGCGGATGTCCCAAGATCCTGGGCACCGCTGATGGGCTGCCACGTCGCCCCATTATCCGTGGTGAAATCCGCATGGTAAAAGCCGATGTGTTCCCCGTCGGTGGCATTGGTGCTCGCGCTGGTCGGAATCGAAAAAGCCTGCCCGGCATAAACGGAGGCCGGCGCGGAAATAGTCACATTCCGCGTCCACGAATTGACGGTAATGGATTTTTGAATCTCCTGATTTCCCGTGGGCGAAGAACCGGTGATATTGCTGGAAGCCGAATAAATGTAGAGTATGTAGGTGCCCGGGAGGGACGTCGTGAAAGAGGGCACATTGGCAAATCCCGAGGAAGGCAATCTCTGGCCGATCCCGGTGCCACCGCCATAAATCGCCCCCAGGCTGTGCCATTGGTTGAGCGGGTCCTGGTACCACGCGATCAGATATCCGGGGTTGGACGTGGCATAGCCATAGGCGGTCACACCGCTGATGGTTGTTCCCTGGCTGACCGGACTCGGTGGAGCCGTGCCCCAGTCGCCCGCCACGGCTCTGATGCCGACTACAAAAAATACGAGTGCGAGAAAAATTTTCTTCATTGGCGACGTGATAAATTGGGGACGTAACGCAAAGACTGTTGTTTATTGATTGATTCGGAATCCGGTCTGCTTTCGCGGTCTTCTCAGACTGCCTCTGGCAACCCGGTTTCTCCCGGGGAAAAACGAAACGCATACCCGGCGGGAACGCGCGCCATCGGAACTCGCGATTCGCCCGGGCATCCATCGACGTTCCCTTTCAAAGGGACAGGATTCAGCGAGGTGGCTGGGTACACGAATCGAAATACGGTGGTGATCTCTTAAAAATAAAAGCCCCGAAAATACCTCTTTTGAGGTATTGCCTTGCCAGCTGTATTTTCCCGGCTGACAAAAGGACGACTCTCTTTCGGGCCAGAGAAAAATACACACACCCTATGGTTTCGGTTAACCACAGCCAGCCGGATGGCGAACTTGCGCCAACCCGCGCTCCCTCACTCCGGATCGCCATCGTCGAGGCGATGCAGACCACTGCGCAGATGCTCCAGTATTTTTGTCACCAGCTCTGGTGCTTCGATGTGGTGGCAATGGCGCACACCGGCGCAAACGCACTCGAGCAACTGTCGCTCATCAAACCCGAGGTCATCCTGCTCGACCTGTTTCTGCCCGACATGGACGGGATCACCTTCATCTCGGCGATGATCGGACTGCTTCCGACCGCGCGGATCATCGTGATGGCGCCGGTGTGCAATGACTACCAGCTGCACAAACTCGGCAACGCAGCCATCTGCGGATTCGTCGACCGCTTCACGGATGGGCTGGGCAATCTGCGCCAGGCCATCACGCAGGTCAGCCTGGGAGAAACCTATTTTTCCCTCCGCTACCTGCAGGCTTCCCGGCGGCTGCGCGGATCGGACACCGCTTTTTTCAAACTCCTCTCTGAACGCGAGCAGGAAGTACTGCTCTGGATCGTTCAGTCCCTGTCCGATGACGAAATCGCCGCCCAACTGGATGTTTCCGTGGCCACCGCCAAGACTCATCGGAGAAAGATCATGCAAAAACTCGATCTGCCCAACACGCCAAAACTTATCCGCTATGGCTTTGAATTGGGCATTGGGATGATTGATTTCCCCAACGGAACCCAGCGTGTCAGAACCTTTCAGCCCCGTCTTCAGGAAAATTACTGAGGCATCGGGCCATTTCCGGTATTCTTCGGGAATGGTGGACTCAACTGGACTCGAACCAGTGACCCCCTGCGTGTGAAGCAGGTGCTCTAACCAACTGAGCTATGAGTCCCAAAGGACCGCAGACCGTTAACGGTCGTCCGCCTCGAATCAACCTTGTTTTATTTTTTCGTTTTGACCGGCCGTTTTCGCTCGGGAAACAGCGTCCGGCAGATCTCGCAGACCGTCCCGTCGCATCCGTGCGCCGTGCAGAACTCCCGTCCGTAATAGATGATGCGCAAGTGAAGGGCGTTCCAGTGCTCCTCGGGGAAAAGGCGTTTCAAATCCCGCTCGGTCTGCACGACGTTCGCCCCGTCGGTGAGTTTCCACCGCTGGGCCAGCCGGTGGATGTGCGTGTCGACCGGAAAAGCCGGAAATCCCCATACCTGGCTCATCACCACTGAGGCGGTTTTATGCCCGACACCGGGCAGGCTTTCCAATTCGGCGAACGTCTTCGGCACTTTCCCATCGTGCCTTTCCATCAGGAGCTGGGAAAGCCCGACAATCGCCTTCGCTTTCTGGGGCGACAGCCCGCACGGACGGATGATTTCCTGCACTTTCGCCACCGGGACTTGAGCCATGTCCGCGGGGTTGTCCGCGAGCTTCCACAAATGCGGCGTGACCAGATTCACGCGCTTGTCGGTGCACTGGGCCGACAACAGCACCGCCACCAGCAGGCTGTAGGCGTCCGTGTGATCGAGCGGAATCGGCGGCTCGGGATAGAGCACCGCGAGCCGTTGATCGACATAATCGGCGCGGGCTTGCTTGGTGGAGAAATCGGCGGCAGGCACTTCCGGAAAAGAGCGGCTTTCGCCGGGAGAAACAAAGCTTAATTGCACCCCGGATGACTCAAATCGCAGTTGCCCCACCCCGCCCCGCGCCTACCGTCCGCCCATGGCATCCCCCCGCGACTTGTTCGCTCCGCTCGACACCTTTGAACGCCGCCACACTGGCTCCTCCGACGCTGACGTCGCCGCGATGCTGGCCACGATCAATCAGGCTTCCCTCGACTCGCTCGCCGATGCCGCGGTTCCCGCCAATATCCGCCTGCCCCGCGCGCTCAACCTGCCCACCGCCGCCAGCGAATCCTCGGCGCTCGCCGAACTGCGCAGCATGGCCTCCCGCAACAAGATTTTCCGCAGCTTTATCGGCACGGGCTATTATGACACGTTCACACCCGGCGTGATTCAGCGCAACATCCTCGAAAATCCTGGCTGGTACACCGCCTATACGCCCTATCAGGCGGAAATTTCCCAAGGTCGCCTCGAAGCATTGCTCAATTTCCAAACGCTCGTCACCGATCTGACCGGCTTGGAAATCGCCAACGCCTCGATGCTGGACGAAGGCACCGCCGCCGCCGAGGCCATGATGCTCGCCCATCGCGTAAAGCTGGGCGAAAGCCACGACGACTCCGTGTTTTTCGTTTCCGAAAAATGTCATCCGCAAACGATCGACATCGTGCGCACGCGGGCGAAACCGCTCAATGTCGCCGTCGTGGTGGGCGACCACCGCGGCTATGATTTCGCGGGAAAGGTGTTTGGCGTGCTCGTGCAGTATCCCGATACGACCGGCAGCATTCATGACTTCGCTGCGTTTTTCGAAAAAGCGCACACGGCTGGCGCACTGTGCGTCGTCGCCACGGATTTGCTCGCGCTCACGTTGCTACGCGCACCTGGCGAATTCGGCGCGGATGTGGCCGTCGGTTCCGCCCAGCGTTTCGGCGTTCCGATGGGCTTCGGCGGACCGCACGCAGGCTTCCTCGCGACGAAGGACGAGTTCAAACGCCAGATGCCGGGCCGCCTGGTCGGCGTTTCAAAAGACGTTCACGGAAATCCCGCCATGCGTCTCGCGCTCGGCACCCGCGAGCAACACATCCGTCGCGACAAGGCCACGTCGAACATCTGCACCGCGCAGGTTCTGCTCGCCGTCATGGCGTCGATGTACGCCGTGTATCACGGCCCGGAAGGTCTCAAGCGCATCGCGCAACGGATCCGCTCGCTCACGCAACTCTTCGCCGCCGGCGTGAAATCCACCGGCGCCACCGTCAACGCCGAGCCGGTTTTCGACACGCTCACGATCGGCAATGTCGCCGCGGAACGCGTGCACGCGATCGCCGCCGTGCGAAAGTTTAATCTTCGTATCGTCGACACCTACACTGTTGGCCTCTCGCTCGACGAAACGACGTCCTTGGAGGAAGTGGAAACGCTGCTCACCTGCTTCCGCGAGTCCGCCACCCTCGACGCTCAACTCTCAACCCTCAGCTCTCAACTCTCCGACTACCCCACCCCCCACGCCCGCCAGTCGGCGTTTCTCACCGCCGCCGTGTTCAATAAATATCACACCGAACACGAAATGCTGCGCTACATCCGCCGGCTCGAGGCGAAGGACCTCTCGCTGTGCCACTCAATGATTTCGCTCGGCTCGTGCACGATGAAGCTGAATGCCACGAGCGAGATGTTTCCCGTGACCTGGTCGGAGTTTGGCAAACTGCATCCGTTCGCGCCGTCCAATCAAACGGACGGGTACGCGAGGCTCTTCGAGGAATTGGAAAAGTGGCTCGCGGAAATCACCGGCTTCGCCGCCGTGTCGCTGCAGCCGAATGCCGGCTCGCAAGGCGAATACGCCGGCCTGCTCGTCATTCGCGCCTATCACGAATCGCGCGGCGAAGGTCATCGCAATATTTGCCTGATTCCGACCTCCGCCCACGGCACAAATCCGGCCACAGCGGCGATGTGTAATTTCAAAGTCGTCCCCGTCGCCTGCGACACCAACGGCAACATCGACGTCACCGACCTGAAGGCAAAAGCCACCGAACACGCCGCGAATCTCGCCGCCTTGATGGTCACGTATCCGTCGACGCATGGCGTTTTCGAGACCTCGATTCAGGATATCTGCGCCACGATTCACGCGAACGGCGGCCAAGTCTACATGGATGGCGCCAACATGAACGCGCAAGTGGGTCTGACTTCGCCCGGCTTCATCGGCGCCGATGTTTGTCACTTGAATCTGCACAAGACGTTCTGCATTCCCCACGGCGGCGGCGGCCCCGGCATGGGCCCGATCGGCGTAGCGGGACACCTCGTGGAATTCCTCCCCGGCCACGTAATGCGCGCTGCGCACTCCGCACTCCGCGCTCAGCAAAACGGCGCCGTCTCTGCGGCGCCGTGGGGCTCCGCCAGCATCCTCGTGATTTCATGGATGTATATCCGCATGATGGGCGGCGAAGGCGTCACCCGCGCGACCAAGTTCGCGATCCTCAACGCCAACTACATCGCCAAGCGCCTCGAAAACTATTTCCCCGTGCTCTACAAGGGTGGCAGCAATCTCGTCGCGCACGAATGTATCCTGGAGTTTCGTCCGTGGAAAAAACACGGGCTTGAAGTGGAGGACGTCGCCAAGCGCCTGATGGATTACGGCTATCACGCGCCGACGATGTCATTCCCGGTGCCCGGCACGCTGATGATCGAGCCGACCGAGAGTGAAACCAAGAGCGAGCTCGACCGTTTCTGTGACGCCTTGATTTCGATTCACGGTGAAATGGCTGCGGTGGCCAGTGGGGAGAGCGACAAGCTCAACAATCCGCTGAAACACGCACCCCACACCGCCGCCACGGTCTGCGCCACCGAGTGGCCGCATCCGTATTCGCGCGAGGTCGCCGCGTTCCCCGACAAGCACACCCGCGCCAGCAAATTCTGGCCCGCCGTCGGCCGCGTCGACAACGTCTACGGCGACCGCAATCTCGTCTGCAGCTGCGTCGGCATGGAAGCGTACGCGGCGACCAACGCGGCGAGCTGAGCGTCGAGCGCTGAGGGCTGAGCGCGAAACAAACGAAAAGACACGAGATGTAGCAGCGAACGTAAGTTCGCTGGGTAGGGGCCGGTGCCCTCATCGGCCCTCAGAACGCCCGATCATCGACACAGAGCGCACCGAGTTCGGAATGAGTTCACAGAGGAAATCCTGGGAAATTGTGGAAGTTTTTGCGCCCTTTCGTGTGTTTCGTGGGCAGCCTATTCTCCCTCAATCTCCGGCGCCTTGATCGCAGTGAGCAACCGATCGAGTTCCGCCTGAGTCGGATTGCGGATCGAAAGCACCGTGAGTGTTGCCGGCCCCGCCGGAAGCGTCACCTGTGCCGGTTTCCCAACCGCGAGTCCCAGCAACACCGCCGCCAGCGGAGAATTGTGCGGCAGACATTCAATTCCGCTTTCCGGATCCGTCGCCGTCTCCCCGTAAGTCGCAACCAAAAAGATAAACCGGTGCTTCCGCTTCGCGCCGACATCCTCCTTCTCGATCCGGATCACATGACCGAGCTGCACAAAATCCGTCGGCTTGGTGAGCCAAATAGCGGGATCAACCTCGATAAAAGTATTCCGCCGCGAAAAGCGATCGAGCTCATCCAGTTTCCGATCGACCGCCCGGATCGCATCCTTGGCCGCCTTGAACCCAAAGTTCTCGCGCAAATCCCCCTGACTGTGCGCCTCAACCTTATCCTCCACCAGCGCCGCCCGTTTCACTTTCAACGCCGCATACTCCTCCGCCAGCACCCGCCCAAACCCCCGCCGTACATAAATCGTCATCGGCGGCGGCGGAGCGATGCGAAAAAGATTCTTGCGACGCGGAGGAGGCATGCACCGCCGAGTGAGTCGGCCACGAACCTAAACGCAAGCAATCAGCCGCCAATCACCCATCTGCATAAAAGCCAAAAACTGCCTGATCTCAACCAACTGTCACCGGTACGAGCGTCATCGTATCGTTACCGAAAATATCAATGACTTTCACCGCGACTACATAGCGCCCTGGGCGGTCATAGGTATGTGCAGCACTCTTCAATTCCAGCTCGCGGTCTTGGCGGGTGCGAAAACTCTGCCACTGGTTCTCGAAAATATAACCGCCAGTCCAACGTTCTTCAAAATCGTCTGGGCGTAGATCAAGACCACCTTTTGCGCCACCGATGCCAGTACCGCGTTCGACTTTTATGATTTCTTTCCGACTCTCATAGTCGAAATCGACGGCCCAGTAATCAACCCAATCGGTCCACTTTTTTGTGAGCACATCGCGTCGGACAACCCCATCCTTGTCTTTGCTGAGCTTGATGAGCTTGCCAGCCTCGCAGACGACCTCGCTCTTGCCTTCCTTGAGATCAGCGGCAACGGCATCGACAAAGCCCTGACTGTAGTAAACCGAGAAGTCCACAATCTCGATACTCACACTGAGTTTCTGTTTTTTGTCGAAGCGCGGAGTGGCCTCGATGTAACTCACGTCGGCGAAACGCACCTGGCCTTTTTCCACTGCGCGTTTGTCGAACACTTCAGGGGGAATAGTTTTCGGCGCGAGGTCGATACCCTTGCGTTTTGCTTCATCTAGTACTGCAGGGAAAAGGCCCATCTCAAATTCGAAGGCGAGCACGTCGGCCCGGCTGGCTCCGCGTTTGCGACATTCGGTGATGACTTCCTCAATAAAGAGTCGGCCCACGGGCAAGTTGATCGGGCCCACGACGACGAGCCGCCCGGCGTGCTGGCCATGGAAGAACGGTTCGTTTTCGAGAGGCGCGGCGCGATAGGCTCGGAGGATGAGGTCGCGGAATTCGCGCTCTTTACGGATTAGGGCATCGGCTTTCTTTTTTTCGGAGAGATTACCGGCGATATTGAGATAAGCTTGGCGTTCATAGCGACCGAGGTTCAGCACTTCGAAGGCGCGGAATGATTTGCCTGTCGCTTTGGCCTCGCGTTGTACGCCGATGAGCCGTTTACGCGTAGTATGAATGCCGAACTTCCCCAGATCAGTAGCGATCCACTTGCGCCCGAGTTTTTCGGCCACGGCTGCGGTTGTGCCGCTCCCGCAGAAAAAATCAGCGACAAGGTCGCCTTCGTTGCTGCTAGCTTTGAGTACTCGTTCTAAAAGAGCTTCAGGTTTCTGAGTCGGGTAGTCGCACTTTTCCGACGACTTTGGATCGAGCCCCTTCATTTCCCAAACTGAATCGACGGGCTGACCGCGGACTTCAAACACCACATCATTCGGGCCTGGCTCACGTCCATTCTCCTCGCGCCATTTCCTCAAATAGCGAACGAATCGGCTATCTTGGACGGGCATTTTGTCTCCCGTGATGCAGTTCTTCTCATTGAGATACGCGTGCCATCTCGTGAAATCGATCGTGTCTTCAACTTCGGTAGCAAAAACCTCGTGGTAGGTGTGTCTGCTGGTTTTTCGAAAAAGCAGCAGGCTATCGTGCTTTTTCGCAAAGTATCCATGTGTCTGACCTTGAAATGTCTTGTAATGCCACACGAGGTCGTTGACGAGATTCGATCGCCCAAAGACTTCGTCCAGTGCTGTGCGGATAAATGCATTTACCCGCCAATCACAATGCACATAGATGCTACCTTCGTTGTGCATCAAATCCCTCATAAGCACCAAGCGCTCATAGATCATTGAAATGAATGAATCCGCCCCGCGCCCCCAAGTGTCACGGTAGGCGATTTGTTCGAGAAGGTTCGGCTCCTTATGGAAGGTTTCTCCACCAATCTCGACGTCCATACTAAAGTCGGCGCCGACGTCGAAAGGCGGATCGATGTAGATGAGCTTGAGTCCGCCAGCATCCTCAATTTGACGGCGGAGCGCGCCAGCTTTGAGTGAGGAGAGGATCAGCTTATTGTCGCCCCAGATGAGTTTGTTGGTCCAGCCTTTGATCTGGCGACCGCCCGTGTCGAGGCCGAGTTCCTCGTCGTTACGTTTTTCTTTCCGAGGTTCGTCGATGTGTTCGAGCGTCTGGAAAGGGAGGACTGATGTGCAAACATCTCGGGTCTTGCCATTCCAGACGAGTTCGACTTCGCGTTTGTCGGCGAAGAGCAAGAAGCGGTATTTCTCGGGCAACGGTTTTCCGGCCTCGATAAGCTTGATTAAGTCGCGTTTCTCCGTCTCGGAAAGTTCGTAGCGGTCGGCGGCGAAGGAGGGGCGAGCCATGGCGATTAGTTCTGGTAAGTGGTAAAGCTGGCGGTGAGCGCGCCGAAGGTGCCGGGTGCGTGTTTGGCGAAGCCCTCTTCTTCCACGTAGACGAAACCGTATTTGATGCCCGACTCGGCAGCCGAGGCGTCGGTGCACCATTGGCGGAGGCGAACCATTTTTTGAGGAAGATCGAGTTCCTCTCGGCCTTTGGTCTCGACGATCCACACCGCGCCGTCGGTAGTGCGTACAAAGAAATCAGGCGTGTAGGTGGAGAGATCGCCGTCAGCGCGAACATAGTCGAGACGGAAGCCAACGGCTAAGTAGTTTTTCGCGAATGCAGCCACGTCGGGCGCGGCCTCCAGAAAGGCGGCAAAGGAAAGTTCGAGTCCACCCGCGCCGGCTTCGCCGACGATGCGATTAAAAAGCGATTTTTTCGCTGCGAGATGAGGTCGGTGTTCGGTACGAAACGGCCGCGTGTCACGCAAGCGCAGCCGATCTTCGACTCGAACGATGCCTGTTTCCGAAATGGTCAGGGCATTGAGGGTGGTCTTGAACGCGTCGTAGATCGTTTTTCCGACTTCGGGCTCAGATAGGTTGCGCAGGACGACGGGGTCTTCGAGGTCAACTGGCTCTGTAAAGAGGTGATCGCGGATGAAGTCACGGACGCGCGGATAGAGCAGGTCATAGCCGCCGACGAGGCGAAGGTCGTGAAGAAGCTGGCGAGCGAAGAAACCGACGACGGAGCGGTAGTCGGCCGGGCCGGTGCCATCAAGTAACACAGTGTGATGCACAGCGGCATCGAGCATGGTCTTGAAAACAATCTCGCGCGTCTCTTCGGGTGTGAAGGGCTTAAGTGTCAACTTCCGGTTGCCAAGAGCGGCGGGATTGAGAGCGGAGATGTCTTTGAATTCGCGCTGGTAGCGGCGGGAAAGACGTGGGAGAGAGATGTCGAGGGCGTCGGTGTTCTTTGACGGATTGGCGGTCTCGACTTCGACGATCAGCGAATCCAGCCGTGTGGAACCTTCTCCCATCGCGACGCGCTCAAAGGTAACACCTTCGCTTTGGATGGACTCTACGAAATCCATAAACGCAGGCGTGCCCATGACGGAAACGGTCTCCTTCTGATCGGAGCCAAAATACATACGGCGCAAACCGCGACCGAGCGTTTGTTCGGGCAGGATGTTCGATTTGGCGGCGTAGGCGCGCAGCCCAACGATGGTGGTTACATTACGCACGTCCCAGCCTTCCTTGAGCATCAGGACGGAGACGATGGCCTTGAACGGCGACTTCCAGGAGTCGATCTCGTTGGATTGGCGGCGGAGCTTCTCGAGTTCTTCCTTTTCCTTGCCGGAGGATGCCTCGGAGATATCTCCGTTTTTCTTGGTGTGGATGACGAGCACGCCGCCAGTGAGTTCGGGGCAGATTTTTTCTAGGTAAGCACCGACCTCATCGCAATTCTTAGTGTCGTCCACCATGACGAAGAGCACGGCTTTCTTGCCGAAGGATTCGTGCTCGGTGTAACTCTTTTTCCACTCCTCGATGCCGAGCCGGAGGTAATCGTCGTACTTCTCAGTGAAGATGGAACTTTTCTTTTCGTGGAGCTTAGACCGGCTGGCCTCATCGGGCAGGACAGGGTGCTTGACGACGTTCTGGTGAATAGCTTCAACGAGCGGATAGTCGCTCACCGTTTGGACGAAGATAGAGCCGTTGTCATGGCGCGGTGTGGCGGTGACGTCGATCTGGAGCGTCAGGCAGCGGTCGCGCTGGAGCATCCGGTGGTGTATGTCCTGAATGGACTGAAACCACGCCATGCGGCTGTCGTGAATGTGATGAGCCTCGTCATTGAAGACAGCAAGCTCGTCAATCTCGCGGATAATCTCACCGAGATCGACTTGGCTGTCGTTGGTTTTTCCGACGGGTTTCTCGCCGAAAGGTTCAAGGAAGTAATTGCGCAGATCGTCGTCTTCCAGCGAGGGAGGAATCACGTCGCCGAGATAGACGCGGTGGATGTTGGTAAGAAAAATATTTCCTGTGGGGCGAAGCAGCCGGACGTCGTCCTGCAAGTGGAGAGTGAGCTGGAAATCGTCGCGCCAGTTGTGGCCAGCGATGCGGTTGTCGGGAAGAATCGGATCGTTGAAGAAAATCTTCAACCCGTCGAAATCAGCGCGCAGACGATCCAGGACAATGATGTTCGGCGCAATGAGCAGAATGTTGCGCGCCAGAGTGGAATCAGGCTCGTAGAGACGATGGAAGAAACTCCACGCGATCAGGAGGGAAAGGACTTTGGTTTTGCCCGCGCCGGTCGCGAGCTTGAGCACGTAACGCGGCCAGGCCTCGTCGAACATACCGGAGGAAACCGAGCCCGAACTGTCGAAGCGGAGGAGATCGAACTTGTCGCGCGCGCGGCGAACCTCGTAGAGCCAGATGACCGTTTCGACCGCTTCGCGCTGGGCGAAATAATAGCGGAACGGCACTAGCGTGCCGGAGGCGGTTTCGAGCAGGTGCTCGGTTTCGAACCACCAATTGAGCAAAGCGCGCGAGGTGGTGGAGGCGCCGAGATAGCTCGATGCCCGCCACTCGAAGACCTCGCGACGGACATTGGCCACAAGCGGCGGAAGCAGCTTCTCATAGGCCGTTGCTCGCAAGGTTTCATCGGCGGGGAACCAGCGATGCTCGGGAACTAGGGGTGCGTATGGAGACGCCGGAAAATCGGGGTGTAAGGCCACGCTGCGTAAATATTCGCCCAATACTTAACCCCGCCGGAGACAAACCACCTCACGGACGGAACCGTCGTGTTGGGGCGTAATAGGGTCGCGCATGGACGAGCCTTATTTCGCACTACCATTATTAAGGTGTCAATAACACTACCTTTGCTCGGGTGTTTGATCGGGCGGAGACCGGCTAAGCTCTGTCGTGCCGAACGACATCGTGAAACGCCTGCTGGCGCGGGTTAAATCAATCCGGGAATCCCTCGGACTGAGCCAGGAGAAGTTCGCCGAAAACGCGGGAATGACCTATAAGTATTACCAGCACATCGAGGCCGGTCGGAAACGGGATCTTCGGCTGTCGACTTTGCAGAAACTAGCGCATGCTTGCCGATTGGACCTGGCCGAGTTGCTCGATTTCTCAACGGATCCGATCGTAGTCGCTGAGGATAAGCCGGAAAGCGGCGCCAAGCCATCCGGCAAAACTAAGCGTTCACCGCGCAAGGGCTCGTCAGGTAAGGGAAACTAGCGCGGATGAAGGAATAGGGCGCAGGGAGAAAGGCCCAAGGGAAAACGATTCCGGAAGCGTCTTGAGGTCAAACCGCTCCACCTTCGGGGGCCAAGAGATCAACCCTTTCGCGTCATTCGCGTGTTTTGCGGGCACTCCTCCGGTTGAGGCGTATCCGCCAACACTTCCGCGGGAGGGGTGTCTGATAACAGAGTATCCGGCTATGCTCCGTCGTGGCAAATGACGGCAAGATCAAGCTGGTGATGGCCCGGGTGAAAACACTCCGGCAGATCCTTGGGCTTAGTCAGGAGGCGTTTGCGGAAAAGGCCGGGCTGAAGTACAAACATTATCAGTCAGTCGAAGCAGGGCGTAAGACGGATGTTCATTTCGCCACCGTGGAGAAATTGGCCGACGCCTGCGGGTTGGAGCTATCGGAATTGCTCGATTTCAAAACTGATCCGGTTGGCCTCGCCGAGGAAAAGGCGAAAAGCGGGTTTCAGGTCGGGCGTGGGAAAGGAACGCGTAAATCGTCCAAGGCGGGCCGAGGTTAAACCATATCAAGGCATTGGAACCACGGATTACACGGATGGAGCACGGATAACCGGTCAGGGCGGCACGGGAGGATATTCCAGGGACGAATTTCGGCCCTTCGCTTCACTGGATTGCTCTGCATCCGTGTAGATCGGTGAAATCCGTGGTTAAAAGAGCCACGTAAATCCAGAAGGCCGATGAGGGCATCGGCCCCTACCTTATACACATTCAATCGAAAATTGATTTGGTCTGCCTGATTTCAGGTTGGCGGGTCGGTTGACAGGGGGTCCGTGGAGGAGCAGATTTCCGCCATGAGCAAAAAGCCGCGCAACAAGGTGGGAGAAGCTTCCGTACCGTATTCGGCGAAAAAGGCAGGTAAGCCAGAGTCGGGCGTCAAATATGCCGATCCTGCTGCCGCGAAGAAAGCCATGGAAAAGGTATTCCGCGTTCATCACGACCTCCTGCGCAAGCTCGCGCAATAATGCAACCACCCGGAACGATACCGGGAAGGCTAGGATTTGGGCATTATGGATGAACCGCTTTTTCTCTCCTTGGAGACGGTGAGGGAAATCCACCGACATTCGCTCCATGCGCACGGTGGTCTGGACGGTTTGCGTGATCCGGGATTACTGGAATCAGCACTGATGCAGCCTGAAGCCGCTTATTACTACGGGCGAGGCGATCTCGCTTCAATTGCCGCGGCCTATGCTTTTCACATCGCACAAAACCAACCTTTCATCGACGGAAACAAACGGACTGCCATTAGCTGTGCGCTCACCTTTCTCGAGCTGAACGGTACCGATCCTTCGCGGTACAGTGGCGATGAACTCTACGATGCGATGATCGGGATCGCGGAGAAACGGATCGACAAGGCGGGGTTGGCGGGGATTTTCCGACGGCATTTGGCGCCGTAGAGTCGGTTAAAAATAGGCTGTCGCCACAAAAAGCACAGAAGGCACAGAAGGAATTCAGGACTATGCGTTTTATGTGCTTTTTGTGGCCAAGTTGGACTGCTTCGATTGCTGATCATTTCAATCGGCTAACTTGAGCGATGCATCGCGAAGGCCGGGCTGGGGCTGGGCGGTCCCGGGGATTGCATGACGTTCATCACGGACTGTCCGGTTTGGCGGCAAGTTGACTCCGTACAACGTCGAACAAGTTTTCGGCCATGCCCCATTCGCTTTCGCGTCGTGAATTTCTGCGTCAATCTGCCTTGGGTGCCGCGAGTCTGTATGCGGCGAGTTTGAATCTGGCGAATGAACCGGTGACCCTGCCGAAGCCGGGGAAAAAGAAAAACGTCATCCTGATTCTCGCCGATGACATGGGATTTTCCGATATTGGTTGCTACGGTTCGGAAATCCAGACGCCGAATTTAGACAAGCTCGCGGCCAGCGGCGTGCGTTTCAATCAGGCGTACAACACGGCGCGGTGTTGTCCGAGTCGCGCCGCGCTGCTCACGGGACTTTATCCGCATCAGGCAGGCATCGGACACATGGTCGGCAACTACGGCGTGCCCGCTTACCAGGGTTATCTGCGCACGGATTGCGTGACGGTCGCGGAAGTCATGCGCGACGCGGGCTATCACACGTGGATGAGCGGCAAATGGCACGTGGGCGGTAATCAGGCGCCGAACGATCCCAAGACGTGGCATCCGGGCGCGCCCGACCAACCCACGCCGCTCGATCGCGGCTTCGATCGGTTCTTCGGCACGCTCGGCGGGGCCGGGAGTTATTATCGTCCGCCGCTGCTGATGGATCAGGGCAAGTTCATCACGCCCGAGGACAAGAATTTTTATTACACCAATGCGATCGGCGAACAGGCCTGCGCCATGATTCGCGAATCGGCCGAAGCGAAAAAACCGTTCTTCGGCTACGTCGCGTTCACCTCGCCGCACTGGCCGCTGCACGCATTGCCCGAAGATATTGAGAAATACCGCACGCGGTATCGCGCGGGCTGGGATGTGTTGCGCGCCGAACGGCATGAGGCGCAGAAGCGCGCCGGGATCATCGGCGACAATTGTCCGCTCTCACCGCGCGATCACGAGGTGCCGGCGTGGGATTCGCTCGATACCGCGCAGCAGGAATGGGAAAGCCTCCGCATGGCGACCTATGCCGCGATCATCGACCGGATGGATCAAAATGTCGGGCGCATTCTCGATTGCCTCGATGCCACCGGTGAACGCGACAACACCATGATCATTTTTGCGTCCGACAACGGCGGTTGCGAGGAACTCCTGCGCGACGACGGCAAGAATGTTGTACGTTACCACCTGCCCACGTCCCACGGTACCCTGCCCCGCATGGGCAATATCAAAGGCCTCGCACCCGGTCCGGAAGACACGTTCATGAGTTATGGACGCGGCTGGGCCAATGCCTCCGACACGCCGTTCCGCCAGTTCAAAAAATGGGTGCATGAAGGCGGCATCTCCACCCCGTTGATCGTGAATTACCCCGGCTTCGCCAGCTCCCGCGGACACCTGGTGCATGACCCCTGTCATTTCATCGACGTGCTGCCGACGATTCTCGAATTCACGGGTGCGACTCATCCCGAAACTTATCACGGCCGCGCCATGACGCCGCTCGCCGGACGCAGCGTGCTGCCTGCGGTAGCCGGGCAAAAGGCGCTCACACCGACGCCTTACTTCTGGGAACATTCCGGCAACCGCGCCGTACGCGTGGGCGACATGAAACTCGTCGCCGACAGCGAAAGTCCGTGGGAACTCTACAATCTCGCCGAAGACCGCACCGAATTACACGACCTTGCCGCCAGCCACCCGACCGAAGTCGTGGCGATGGCAAAGCGCTATAAGACATGGGCCGACTCAGTCGGTGTGCTCGATTACGCGGAGCTGGAGAAGAAATTCAAGATTCCGCGGGACTGAGTATTCCTGTAGCGGCACGCCTCCGTGCGTGCCGTTTGGGTTTTTGCGGGAGAAACGGAACCACCGGCACGGAGGCCTGTGGCTACGCAGACAATCTGGAATTTTTAGCCACGAAAAGTCGCGAAAACGCACAAAAAATGGCCTCCGTTTTTCGTGCGTTTTTGTGACTCTTCGTGGCCAATTGATGGATCAAACGTCGGCGCTTTAGGGACAAAGCGCCCTACCTCAAGCATCCCGCACGCAGCGGAAACCGGTGTTGCCGGAAGAGCTGTCGGGTGTGTTGGCGGTTCGCGCGGCCACGCGGTAGCGATTGCAGTACGAATCGTGGCAAAGGTAACTGCCTCCACGCACTACTTTGCGGTCGCCCGTTGGCGGACCCAACGGGTCTCGACGCGGGCCATTGACATGAAAATCAGGGCTGAACCAGTCGTGGCACCACTCCCAGACATTGCCCGCCACGTTGTATAAGCCGTACCCGTTTGGTTTGAAACTTTTCGCGGGAGCCGTGCCGGCGTGACCATCTTCCGCCGTATTCTGCGTCGGAAAAATTCCCTGCCAGATATTGCAGCGATGACGTCCGTCGGGCATGAACTCATCGCCCCACGCATAGCGTTTCTGCACCAGACCACCGCGAGCCGCACATTCCCACTCTGCCTCGGTGGGCAGACGCTTTCCCGCCCACGCGGCATACGCGACGGCATCCGTCCACGAAACATGCACGACCGGGTGATCCCAGCGCTGCTTGATCGTGGAACCGGGTCCCTCGGGGTGACGCCAGCCGGCGCCTTCCACGCGGCACCACCATTCGCTGCCGACAACCCGCTGGCGGACGTTCGCCAGCTGCGCGCGACTTAGAAATAGATGAAAAACAAATGACCAGCCGAACCGCTCCGCCTCCGTCTTGTACGCCGTGGCATTCACGAAAGTGTTGAATTCCTCATTCGTCACGCAGCAGGCATCGATGTGAAACGGCTGGAGCGTGATCGGGCGCACCGGCCCCTCGCCATCCGCCGCCCACCCGTCGGCGTCGGTCGTTCCCATGATAAAATCGGACACCGCAATCAGTCGCATACCCTCCAGCGAGCCACTGCGCGTGCGCGAGAAAGCCATCGGTACAGTGCGCCCAGGGGCGCCGGCCTTCCCCGGTTCTTCCGGGCGATGAGGCATGCAGCAGGAATCACCGTTCATGATTCACTCAGAATCATTCGCCGCAGATTTGGCGAGCGGTTATTGCCACGTTGCGTTCGGTTCGCTTTGCTCAACGCCAATCCCGTGAAAATCATCCGCCATCTCACTCCCAGCGGCCCGGCTCATGCCGTCCTCCAATCCGACGGCACCGCCCGCGCCATCGAAGGCGATCTCTTCGGCAACTGGCGCGTCACCGACCGCAGCGTCAAACCCGGCAAGTTGCTCGCACCTGTTCAACCGGAAAACATTCTTTGCATCGGCCTCAACTACGCCAAACACGCCGCGGAGGGGGGCAAGCCGCCGCCCGAGCGCCCCATCTGGTTCGTCAAGCTGCCCGGTGCGATTCAGCACCCGAACGACCCGATCCGCCTGCCCTCCCGGCAGCCGAGCACGAAGGTCGATTATGAATGCGAACTCGCAATCGTGCTTAGTCGCACCGCGCTTAACGTGCCGCGGGAAAAAGCGTTTGATTATATTCTCGGCTACACGTGCGCGAACGATGTCAGCGCGCGCGACTGGCAGCGCGATTTCGGCGGCGGACAATGGAACCACGCGAAGAGCTTCGATACGTTCTGTCCCTTCGGACCCGTGCTGGTGACCAAGGACGAGATTCCGAATCCCAATGCGTTGCGCATCCGCTCCATTCTCAATGGGAGCGTCATGCAAGACTCCAC
>JBEHXD010000038.1:0-18919 GCA_048498875.1 Verrucomicrobiota bacterium | reverse complement strand
ACGCCGTGATCACCGATGTCAGTCCCCATGCCTTCTGGGTTTATCCTCACATCGAACACTATTACGTCGCCACTCCCTCGGCGGCGCGGGAATTGCAACGCAAGGGATTTCCCGCTGAACGCATCAGCGTCACCGGCATTCCGGTTGATCCGATTTTCTCGCAACGCACTCCGGCCACCGCCGCACGGGCCAGACTTGGGCTGCCGGAAAAGCCCACCGTTCTTCTGCTGTCGGGCGGCTTCGGGGTCGGCCCGATGAAACAAATGCTGGCTTCGTTCAAGGACAGTCGCAGCGATCTTTCGCTTGTCGTCGTCGCCGGCAAAAACGCCGAGCTGGAAAAGGAATGCAAGGCCGTCGCGGCCAAACTGTCGGTGCCCACGAAGGTGCACGGCTTTGTGACCAACATGCATGAGTTGATGGATGCCGCGGACTTGATCGTGACCAAACCGGGCGGACTGACCACGACCGAAATCCTCGCGAAGGGCAAACCCATGGCCCTCGTGGCCCCGATTCCCGGACAGGAACAGCGCAACTGCGAATACCTGCTCGAGGAAGGCGCCGCGGTTCGACTCTACGACGTGGGCGACTCCGCGCACTACCTCCAGCAATGGCTGTTTGACGAGGTACGGATGAAACGAATGTCAGCCGCCGCCAGCGCCATCGCGCGACCCGATGCGGCAACTGCCATTGCCAGGACCATCGCGTCGAATCGCTCCTGATTTTCAATCGCGGTCGGACCGCTTGGAAATTTTTGGTGTCAGTGCCAGCCTGAAGCCCAGCGTGTAATCCAATCGCGCCGGCGATCCGCCCGCACGGGCCGCGGAACGACAGACGCTTGAGGACATGCGCCAGCTTCCGCCGCGAGCCATGCGATAATAGCCGCTATCAGGACCCGTCGGATCCATCACCGATCCGCCGGGATAATCGCCATACCAGTCGTAGCACCATTGCAGCACATTCCCGGTCATGTCGAAAAGGCCCCAGGGATTCGGTTTCAACTGCGCCACCGGATGGGTTTTTCCCCCACTGTTGGCATCAAACCACGATGTCTCGGCCACATTGCCGAAAAACGACAGCTCCTTCGTTCCGGCCCGACAGGCGTATTCCCACTGGGCCTCCGTGGGCAGTGAATACTCATAGCCCTCGGGCAAACGGCCCGCCGTGCGTTCCCGGACGTTCAGGTCTTCGCAGAATTTCATGGCGTCCAGCCAGGACACGGTTTCGACCGGAGCTTCGGAGCCCGCCGTCTTGAAAGCACTGGGATTCTTTCCAGTAAACGCCTCATACTGGGCTTGCGTGACCGGCGTTTTTCCCAGCCAGAATCCCTTCGTTAACGTCACGATAGTTTGCGGCCCTTCCGCCCGGTTGCGACCGGGCTCATCGGGCGGACTTCCTAGGGTGAAAGCGCCGGGTTTGATCCAGATCAATTCGATTTTGAGATCAGCAATCGTGCGATTCATCCCGTGCACCGCTGTCTTCAGGCCGGCAACGGGGAGCATGTCTTGGGAGGGCGAAGCCTCTGCCGCAGGTACCATTCGCGGCTGACCGAGAATGAGGAAAATCAAAACCAGCGAAAACCGAAAGCCGTGCATGGATCAGCCAGTTTTGGGATTTTCCGGGAAAGATCAAAGCCAAGTGCCACTTGCTCCTTTTTCAAAGTGGCAATAAGAGAAACCGATGAAACGATCGGCCATCAACGCCGCCCTGCGTGAAGCCCGCGATGTTTTCGGGCGCACCGGCTGGATCCTCCCGCCCCAACCCCGTTGGGACGTGACCGATTGCGGCTCGGGTGATTTCGATCGTTGCGGGCTGGTGTTGGTCAACCTCGCGGAAGAGCCCGAGTATTGCGAAAAACTGATCTATATGCGGAAAAACCAGACGGTGCCGCTCCACGCCCACCGGAGAAAAAAGGAAGATATTATCTGCCGCCGCGGGGAAATGATGATGGAGGTGTGGAACGGAACGCCCCAAGCCGTCCGCACCGGAGCGCCCCTCGAGATCAAGCGATCGGGGCATTGGATTCCCGTTTCAGAAGGCGTGCCGTTTCCGGTCGCCGCGGGTGAACGCGTGACGCTCACGCCCGGCCTCTATCATCGCTTCTGGCCGACGCATAGCGACACCATCATCGGCGAGGTTTCGACCGCCAACGACGATGCCAATGACAATTTCTTTGCCGATGACCGGCTCGCGCGGTTTCCCACAATCGAGGAAGACGAGCCCGCTTTGGAACGATTGGTGGGCGAGCGATAAAAGACAGTGCCCCTTGCGAAATGATCGCAGGCGAGTTTGTTGGCTGCATGGCCGCAAAACCCACGAACGAAAAACCGCACGCCGCCCAGAGCGGAACCTTCAAGATCGGCGGTGATTTGTCCGTAAATCGGCTGGGCTTTGGCGCCATGCGCATCACGGGCCCGGGCGTGTGGGGAGAACCCAAAGATCCTGCGGAAGCAATTCGTGTACTGCGGAAAACCGTTGATCTGGGCATCAACCTGATCGACACGGCCGATTCTTACGGACCGGAAGTCAGCGAACGACTCATTGCAGAAGCCCTGCATCCTTATCCCACGGGTTTGGTGATCGCGACCAAGGGCGGATTGACCCGCTCCGGGCCCCAGCAATGGGCTCCCGTGGGCAGGCCGGAATATCTCCGGCAATGCGTGGAAATGAGCCTGCGCCGACTGAAGGTCGATCGCATCGATTTGTACCAACTTCACCGCATTGATGCCAAAGTGCCGGTCGCTGAATCGCTCGGCGCTCTCAAGGAGCTGCAAAAGGCCGGCAAGATCCGCCACATTGGTTTGTCCGAGGTTTCGGTCGCGGAAATCGAGCAGGCTCAAAAAACCGTATCCATCGTCAGTGTTCAAAACCTCTACAACATCGCCAACCGTCAGAGCGAAGCCGTGCTCGAGTACTGCGAAAAGAAGCACCTCGGATTTATTCCCTGGTTTCCGCTCGACGGCGGCGACATGACCCGGCCGGGAGGCCCACTCGATCAAATCGCCCACCGGCACGGCGTGAGTGTTTCACAGCTTTGTCTTTCGTGGCTGTTGCATCGATCTCCCGTTCTTCTGCCAATTCCTGGAACTTCCAGCGTGGTCCATCTGGAAGAAAACACGGCCGCCAGTGCGTTTCGATTGACCGAAAAAGAATGGAAGGAAGTGGCGGCGATCACGGATAAACGGTAGAAAAATCGGAGCCGCGTGTTCTACGCAAACGGCTCAAATTGAGAGCACTTGCGGCGCCTTGAAGCGGTCAAAAAGGGCCGGTTTATCCGTCCTATTGGGCCGCATTAACGTCTGATGGTTAGCGAGCTGTGTGAATTCTGTGAATTCAGGTTAAGAAAAATATACCGATTAAATTAAGAAAGTACGATTTATCTATCGCCAACGACTTTTAATTAGGTTCCGCTAAGGCACCCCAATAAAAATAGAGACTTCACCCCATGATCTCTTCCTCCAAAAATCCCCCTCTTTTTAGGTCATTTTTACAGGTTGCCGGTGCTCTTTGTTTTTTTCTGATCATTCCATTCGGGATGATGCTGGGAGTTACGCTTCGTCTCTTCGGAGGCACCCACCGCAAAAGAGACCGTACCATTTGAACACAAAAAGCCGTGCGACCTTACTGCACGGCTTTTTTGTTTGATCAATTACTTCAACCAGAATCAGCGCTGAGATTATTTTCCAGCGAGCACGTCCTGGGTCCGCCACAGGTGGATACGACCTTCTGCATCACCGCAGGCAACGGATTTACCGTCGGGAGAGAAGGCGGCCGCAGTCGCGCCGACCACGCTGTCGTCCAAGGTTTTTTTCACCCAGGTTCCTGCGGAAACGGACCACAACAGCAACGACGGCCCGGCAAAGGCGACCAGGTGGTTGTCGCGGGAAACGGCAATTTGCTTCGGGACGCGTTTCAACTCGGGAATCGTGGAGTCCTGATCATTCCCCAAATTAATGGAGTGGAGCAATGGTCCTTGATCGACGACGAAGAGGGTCTTTCCGTCGGCTGAAAACTCCGCAAAGGAAACGCGACTCTCGCAGGTGTACGTGGTGCCCGCACCGGTCGCGACTTCGCTGACCTGAGCTGTTCGATCGTTGCTGGCGGTCACCACCGACTTTCCGTCCGGGCTGAACGCCAGCCAGTTTGTCGGATAGTTGGGATGCACTTCGTATTCGGTGATGACGCCGCCATTTTCCGTTTCCCAAAGTTTAAGCACGCTGTTGCCCGCCGCCGCGAGGATCTTGCCATCAGGTGACAGCGCGATCGTGCCAGCCACCGTTCGGGCCATCTTCGCCTCAATCCTGAGTTTTTCCTTTCCGGTCGCGGCATCCCACGCGACCCACGTATTTGAAGCGGTGCCATAAACAATCTTACCGTCGGGCGACCAGCACACCCGGTTCGTGCTGCTTCCAACGCCATTGAGTTTGGCGCGCAGTTTGCCTGACGATACCTCCCACAAGGTGAGATCGTAGCTGCCATCGGCCGCCGCGAGGGTTTTTCCATCGGGTGAAAACGCCAGCGCGGTGACACTTCCGTTCAGCCCGGTAATCTCTGTTGCGTGTGACATGGGAATAAAATGAAGAAAGAAAAGAATCAGCGCGCCCAGGCGCGGTATCGTGGCGGTACGGAACAAAAGCATCCCGGTTAATTCCCGGAATCCAGTGAGACAAACCAGCGAATTCCACCAATACTAGGCGATTGTCCACCGGCGTGCGCCGCGGGAACACCTCATAGCGCCGAATGGCCCATACGAAATTCAGCGGAATCGCGTAGGATGACGTTTCTTTTCGATCACGTCTTCTTTCAACCCGTCCACCCATCGCATCAAAATGAACTGGCTCCTCACTACCATCACCGCCCTACTGACCGGCGTCGTCGGTCTCTTTAGCGTGGGTTTCCTGGGAAATTTATGCGTCAGCTGGTACCGGGTTTCGGGTCGCGAAGGCGCCGCGGGCTACTTTGTGATCTCCCTGGCCCTGTTGGGCGGCATCGCGGGATTCATCATCGGGCTCACGGTGGGGCATTTTCTGGCTTCCGCCTCCGGTCACGCCGGACTGGGTTTTCTAAAAACGCTGGGCGCGTCAGCCGGCACGGTGGTGACGCTTACCGGCATCGCGATGCTCGTTTGCTGGCTGCTCGCCGACATTCCTCCCACCGTCGACGGCAGGGAACTGAGGCTCGAAGTGGAAGTGCGTCTGCCCGCCGGTGAGGCTCTGCCGGTCATTTCCGACAAGGCGAATCACTATTTTGAACTGGCGCGGGTGTCGAATCACCGGCGCGCCAACGACTGGCCCGGGAAACTGGATTTTTCCCAAGCCAGGGAGGAAGGCAATCGCTGGATCATTCCCGCTTCGGTGTTTTTGTTCACCCGCCGCGGGATGCGCGTCATTGAAATCCGTCTCGAAGGCCGGGCGGCTGAAGGCTTCGCACTTTCCCTGCCGGCCAATCCCGGTTCCCGATACACCGAGTGGAGCGACTGGCTTCCCCGAATGATGGCAAAAGACCAGGCGTGGCCGGACACGAAAGTTTCCTACCGGTTTCGCGTGCGCCCGATCATTCCGCCGCCACCTGAGCCAACGCAGGAGGAGTTGGATGCCAAAAAATTTGCCGAATTGAAACCCGACGCCCCAATCGGGCAATGGCTCGAGTTTATCCACGATCAGACCGTGCCGGAGCGGGCCAGCGCCGCTTCCGCCGTCGTCAACACCCGCCAGTCCGAACTGGTGCCGTTGATCACGGGGCAGAACGCAACCCTGAGAGAACAAGCTTTGTCGGCCGCGGCCTTGTTGCGATCACCCAGTCTCGAAATCACCGAGGCAATCCTCGGGGAGGGACGGGCCATCGCCGCCGGTATCCGGAGTTTCAACGAGATGAAATCCGACGATCCGGAATTCTACAACGTCCAGATCGAATGGCGGACCCGCTTCAATTACTGGAAGCAGGCTTGGTGGACGGTCCATCAAATCCAAAATCGGGACGGTCGTCCGCCCGTTCAGGAAATCTTCGACCTGGCCAGCGTTCGGGCCAAGGACACGAGCATGGACGAAATCGTCCTGAACGCCCGCGTCATTCTGGAGGCACTGAACAAGCAGCCGGAACCCGTGGCCAACGGGGCGGGAAGTTAATCTCAACTTCCCACGCTGACTTCCTGCAGCAGGGAGTCAGCTCAGCTCAAGGTTTGACCGGCAGCGCAAACGCCACGTAAGCATCGCCGCTCTTCGTGCCGAGTTTGCCTCCGCCACAGGCGATGACCACAAACTGGCGGCCATCGACCTCGTAGCAGGCCGGACTCGCGTAGCCTGCCGCCGGCAGTTTGGTTTTCCAAATTTCCCTTCCGGTTTTCCGATCGAACGCGCGGAACATTCCATCGCGGCTCGCGCCGATGAAAACCAGTCCGCCTGCGGTCACCAACGGACCGCCGTAGTTTTCCGTGCCAGTCGGCGGAATGCCTTTTTCGGTCAGCTCAGGAAATTCGCCGAGTGTCACGCGCCAGAGATAATCGCCGGTGTTCAAATCAATCGCGTTCAACGTGCCCCAAGGCGGTTTGATCGCGGGGTAACCATCCGGATCGAGCCAGCGATTGTAACCAGTGTGCGTGTAGGGAGGCGGAGGAAAATCGGATTTTTTGGTGTCGGATTGATAAGTGACCCAGCCGCCGTGTTGCTCGGGCGCCGGCGGCTCGCTTTCGCCAGTCAGATAGGAAACCACGGCGTTGCGTTGTTGTTCGGAAAGAAATTTCCACGACGGCATCACGGCGCGACCATTGGTAATCACCGCGATGATTTGCTCGCGGGTCAGACGCGATTTTACGTCCACCAAGGACGGGATGTTCGCCGCGGCGTTGCCTTTGCGATCCGCGCCGTGACAGCCCGTGCAGTTCTGCAAATAAACCTGCTGACCCAGCGACGTGGCACCGCCGGACTCGATCATACTGAGGACCCACGCCATTTCGTTTTCGTTGACGTAGAGAATACCCTGCGGATCGACCGCCGCCCCACCCCACTCGGCCCCTCCATCGTAGCCGGGGAAAATAATCGTGCCTTCACGGCTGGGCGGCGAAAAACGGGCGTGTCCGCGCAGCCGTGAAAACCGTTCCAGCACCGCGCGGTGGGCCTCCGGCGTGCGATTGGTGATCTCGTCCACCGTGAACACCTGCCGGGCAAATGCGGCAGGCTTCAGCGGCAGCGGCTGCGTCGGTGAACTGACTTCACCCGCGAGATCCGAACTCGGCACGATCACTTCCTCGATGGGAAACAGCGGCTGACCAGTCTCGCGATTAAACACCCACACGTGTCCCGATTTGGTGGTCTGGGACACCGCCGGAATTTCTTTTCCGTCGCGATGCAGCGTCATGAGATTGGGCGGCGCGGGCGGATCGCGATCCCACAGGTCGTGGTGCGTGAATTGATAGTGCCACACATGCTTGCCGGTCGCGGCATCGAGCGCGACGAGACAATCCGCATACAAATTATTTCCGACGCGATCACCGCCCCAGAAATCGAAGGTGGCCGAACCGACCGGGCAAAACACCAGCCCGCGTTCTTCATCGACAGTCATGCCCGCCCAGACGTTGGCGCCGCCGGTGCGCAGCCAGGCGTCCGCCGGCCAGGTTTCATAACCCGGTTCGCCCGGAAATGGAATCGTGTTGAACCGCCACACCATTTTGCCGGTGCGAACATCGTAGGCGCGGATATGTCCGGGCGCAGCCAGGGCCGGGCCCTCCCCCAATCGGGCACCCATGATGATCAGATTCTTAAAAATCACTCCGGGCGTATTGGCCTGAATCGCCAGACCGGTGACGTCGCGGCCCAAGCCTTCGGAAAGATCAATCCGCCCATGATTGCCGAAGCTGTCGATGAGCTTGCCCGTTTTGATATCGACCGCCTGCAACCAGTGTCCGGCCCCAAACAAAATACGCCGGTCATCGCCGTCCGCCCAATATGCCAGACCGCGATTCACGCCGTTGGCCTCGAAAGGTTCGAACCGCCACAATTCTTTGCCCGTACGCGCGTCCAACGCCGCGAGCTTGAGCTGCGGGGTGGTCGCATACATCACGCCGTCGATGATCAGCGGATTGCATTGGATCTGCGACGTATCGGGACGCGCGTCACCGCCGTGCCAGGTCCAGGCGACCTGCAAATCCGCCACATTGCCCGGAGTGATCTGCGTCAGCTCCGAGTAATGACTGGCCCCTTTGTCGCCGAGATAAACCGACCAATCCTTTCCCGCCGCCGCACGACCCGGGGATGACGAGCCACTCAAAACAAAACACGCCGCCACAATTCGAAGCACCGACTTAGGGGTAAGCATGGGGCAAACAAAACGCACCGGCCCCGGATTGCCAAGAAGAGACCGCGTTTCACCGAACGCGCATCTCTTCCTTGCAGGAGCGACTTTACGCCGCGATTCGAACCTAACGAGGCAATCGCATCGCGGCGCCATGCCGCTCCCGCAGACCGAGGTCCGCCCGATTTATTTAGCCGGCTTCAACCAACCCGAAGCCGTCATCCAATCGATCACGCGATCCGGCCACGAGGTGACAGTGACTGGCGTGCGGCGCAATCCGTAGCCATGGCCACCCGTGGGGTACAGGTGCATCTCCGCCGGCACTTTGGCGTTTTTCAAGGCGAGGTAGTAAAACAACGGATTTTCGATCCGCACACCGTCGTCCTCGGCCATCGCGAGGAATGTGGGCGGCGTGTTCGCATCGATTTTCATTTCAGGGGCGAGCGCATCGTTTTTATCCTTTACCACCAAGGATCCGGGATAAATGAGCACGGAGAAATCGGGGCGGCAGCTTACTTCGTCCGCGGCATCGACCCGCGCATAGGAGCGCGTCGCGTAGTTGTTGCTCACGTTAGCCGCGAGATGTCCGCCCGCGGAAAAACCCAGGACCCCGATGCGCGCCGGATTAACTCCGAGTTCGCCCGCCTGATGGCGCACGAGGCCAATGGCGCGCTGTACATCCTGCAAGGGCGCGGTGCCCGGATGACTGTTCTCTTTTTTGCCAGCCGGCACACGATATTTTAAAAGCGCGGCCGTGATCCCGTGTGAGTTCAGCCATTCGCAGACTTCCGTGCCCTCGAGATCCATGGCGAGAATCGAGTAACCGCCCCCCGGACACACGATCACGGCCGCACCGGTATTTTTCGCCGGATCAGCGCGGTAAATGGTCAGCGTGGGAGTCGAAATATTTCCGAGGCGAATCACCGGCTTACCCGCAATCAATTGATCGTTGGGCTTGCTGAGGTCGGCTTCAGGCGGAAGCACCACCGTATCGTCCGGCACTTTTTCCGGCCAGAGCGGCATCGCGCGAGGGTCCGCGGCCAGGCTCCGAATCGCACTCATCAACATCGCCACCAAAAGAAATATGAGGGGTAATTTTATCATCCCACCGTAGTGAGTTCGTCGCGCGCGGTTGTCGAGGCCGGGAACCGTGATACGGGCGGGTATTTATGGAGACGTTTTGCGACGGTCGCGCGAAAGGTTTTCAAAAGCCATGCTTCGCTGACACGCCGCTCGCGGCGTAAAGCCGCTCCCAAGCCGGAAATGAGTTACATCGACGCCGTTTCGAGCAGATCCCACTTGTTGCCGTAGAGATCGGCGAAGACAACGACCCGGCCGTAAGGCTCTGTGCGCGGCTCCTCCAGAAAGTTCACACCCTGCGTTTTCATCCGATCGTAATCCTCCTGGAATTTGTCCGTTTGGAGAAAAAGGAAAACACGTCCACCCCCTTGCCGGCCAACATGCTCCTGCTGTTCAGGGGTCGCGGCCCGGGCGAGCAGCAGCGCAGTCCCCTGAGCACCCGACGGGGCGACGCGCACCCAGCGTTTTTCGTCGGAGCCCAGGCGCCGGTCCTCGATCAACTCAAAGCCCAATTTCTGCACGAAATAAGCGATCGCTTCATCGTAGTCGCGCACGAGGAAGGTGATGGAACCGAGTCGCTGGGGCATGGCGCGTGATAAAACGCGCGTCGCTGAAGGTGGCGACATTTAATACGCCACCACGATCCAAACAAACTGTTTAATCCGCCTTGCGGTGAACGCTTACTCCAATCTGGGCCGCGAGCATGAGAACCCCGGCGATGAGGGCCATCAAACCGGCGATCCATGGGGGCAAGGAAAGACCGAAAAGCACGGTCAGGCCGACAATGATGAGATAGATGGCGAGGAAGAGATGAGCGAGCATGGGAGTAAGGGGTTGCTATTCATTGACCGATCTCGGGGGAAACGGTTCGGCGAAAGAGACGGCAACTTCGCCGAAGCTTGCGAAGGGTTTTAGGAATGAGCGGGTTTATACTGAACATCCGACCCAAAATCCGAACTTAGACGGTAGCCGGGGGCGTCGATCCCGGTGCCTTTATCCCCAATCACCCGGGGTCAACGCCCCCGGCTACAGCCACTACTCCCGCCATGCCCGATACCGCTGTTGTCACCCCAATCTCCGCGCCCAAAGCCATTGCAGTGGGCGGACTGCTCAGCGGTGCGGCCGATCTAATTTTCGCGATTGTTTACTACGGCCGGAACGGCGCCACGCCCATGGGAATTCTTCAGTCGGTAGCCGGCGGCCTGCTCGGTAAAAAAGCCGCCCACGAGGGAGGCATCCCGACTGCCCTGCTGGGCTTCGGACTGCATTTCCTGATCTCCTGTTCTGCCGCGGCCGCGTATTTGCTCCTGAGTCGAAAAATTTCCCTGCTGCGCGAAAGCCCGTTTCCCTGCGGGATGATCTATGGGGCAATGGTCTATTTCTTCATGAACATGGTCGTGCTGCCTCTATCCGCGTATCATTCGTCCGCTTTTCCTCCCCCGCTGGCTCTCGCTCCCATCGCCATCCATGTGTTTGGCATCGGTCTGCCCATCGCATTCGCGGTGCGAAAATACGCCCGATAGCGACACCCCTCTCCCCGTCCCTGCAACGGTCATACCAGGTTTGATACAGGATCAACGCATTGCAGGTTGTCGAAGCAGGGGATCCTTCACTGCGTTCAGGATGACAGACTAAGTATGTTGTGATGCACGGCGCAGAAGCCCTCCTGATCGGCAAGCGACGATTACGTCGCCAATCTGACGCTCAACTTGATGAAGCGCTGGCCACGATGACCAGTCCGTGCCTTGCTCGAGGTTCAACCCCTTCCCGGACTCAATGCGTTGTTTACCACGGATGAATTTACCCCGCACCTTGGCGTTACTTTCGAGTATTCTCGCCCTCACCTCCGGCCTCGCTCTCGAAAAGCCGGACATCACCTATAAAGTCTTTCAGTTTCCTGCGGATAAAATTCCCCGCATCGACGGGAATGCGGACGATTGGGCCATGGTACCGGAGAGCTACGTGATCGGCACGGATCAGTTACGCGACGACACGAAGAAAAACACGCTCGAGTCGAAGACCCTGGACGTGCGGGTGCGGGTTGGCTGGGTGAAAGGGCTCAACCGGCTTTATTTTTTGTATGAGGCGACCGACGACTATTGGGATTTTTCGCGATCGGATCTGCATAACGACACTTTCGAGGTGATCGTGGACGGTGACGCCAGCGGAGGTTCCCTACTGGACAAAAGTGAAACCAAATTCTGGACGGCCGCCCAAGCGGGTGAAAGCGCAGCGGCGGCAGATGACCGGATCAATGCGACGGACGCACACTGGGCCGCCCATGGTGTGCAGGCGCAGAACTACCACATTTTCACCCCCGCAGTGGGCAAGGACTGGGCGATGGCCTGGGGATCGCCGACGTGGATCAAGGATTTTCCATGGGCCAACGCCGCCTACGGATATAATTTCAAGCCCGGCGAATCCGGAAAACTTGTCTTGGAATTCTGGATCACGCCTTTCGACTACGCCGGTCCGGAAGGTCCGCAACGCGCCGTGGAATCCGTACTGACGGAAAATAAAATCATCGGCCTCGCGTGGGCCATCATCGACTACGACGACGTGAACGCGAAAGGCAGCCACGGATTTTGGAATCTCTCGACGAAACACACCATGTTTGGGCAGGCCTCGGAACTCTGCGCGTTTAAGCTCATGCCGGTTGAGTCGCCGCTTCTGCCCAAACTCGCCGCGCAATGGAGTTGGAAAGTGGTCGACATGGAGAGACGCGTGGTAGCGTTCAAGGATCTCTCCGTCGGAAACATCACCGGCTGGAAATGGGACTTTGGCGACGGCGCCACGTCGACCGAGCAAAACCCGGAACACGTGTATGCGAAGCCCGGAAACTACATCACGATCCTCGACGTGACCGGGCCCGACGGCACCGCCCGCCGCTCCAAAATTTGGGAAGTACAGTTAAGGTAGTTCGGTTCGCGCCCGAATTTCCGGACCAACTTCGCAACGACACCCAAAGGTCTGATACGCAAAAACCGGAACGTCCCCTCGACGTGGAAAGGCGGTCAACTCCGCATGATCCTCGCCGACTGTCATTCTGAGCGCAGCGAAGAATCCACGCGTTCGGAGGTGATATCATGCTCCATGGCGTGGATCCTTCACTACGTTCAGGATGACAAACCGGGTATGAAGAACATCCCGGCGCACGGATGGCGGTGCGCCGGAATCGCGGCATAAAGTCGCTCCGACACGACTGAACGAATGCTTTTCGAACGACGAATCAGTTCTTAGTGAACGTGAAATCGTCGACGATCACCCAGTTGCCCGCATTCGCGACTGAGAAGACTCCGATATCCGCCTGACCGTTCGTCACGTTGATGTTTGAAATCGTGACCTGCGTCCAACTGCTGATCGCACTGTTCACGGCGGAATCGATTTCCGTGCCGCCAAAACTCTTCACAAAAATCTGCGCGGTGGTCTGACCACCGCTGCTTTTCACCCACGCCTTCAACGTGTAGGTGCCGTTGGCCAGACCAGTCACGACCTGATGCGTGCTGGCCTGATAAGCGGACGCGAAAGAGTGCTGCGCGGACCAGTTTCCGGTGTGGCCGCCACTCTTGTTGCTGCAAGGTGTGCCCGAGGTGAGGTTCGTCCAGTTGGACCAGCCGGCGAGCACGTTTTGGGAAACGCGGTCGGCCTCAAAGGTCGGATTCAGCAGAAAATTATTGCCCGCCGCGACCGTCCATGTGCCGGCCGACGCATTGAAATCCCATTTGCTCATCGATTTGAACGTGGGCGTGGTGCCGCTGAACGTCAGCGGGCACCATTGATTGTAGCCCAGTCCGTTGCCGGCGAAATCACTCCAGCGATCGCCACAGAAAATCACCGTGGTGCCGGAAGTCCCCGCCACGGTGACGAAAAAACCGGTTTGGGACACATGGCAGAAATCAGCGTCGGTGCCGGTCATGACGGATTCGGAGGAATACGTTCCCTGGATGCTGGTCGAGCTGATCACATAACAGTGCGACGCGTTCCATCCGTGCAGATCCGACGAACAGAAATAATAACGGCCATTGTACTTGAACATGCAGTTACCCTCGCGCCCGGTCCCGCCCCCGATGCGCACGGCGGTCTCGATCGCGAGCGAATCGGATTCGCGAACCTTGGCGACGTACCAATTGGAGCGGCCGCTACTGCTTGAACAAATCAGATAGGATTTCCCATCCGTATCGGTGAAAACCGTCTGGTCGCCCGTGGTATTGTTGACCACGCCGGGCACTGGATACTGGACGTTGTTGAAAACGAAATTGCCGTTGGGAGTATCGCAGGTGGCGAAAAGTTCGCCCGCACTGCTGGCATTGGCCCACTGCGTCATCAACACGTACTTGTGTGTGTTGGCATTATAGACAACCCCGAGCCGGCCAAGCCACGTCGTGCCGGAGAGACCCGAAGAGCTCGAGGTCAGGATGTTGTTTTCGAACGTCCAGTTTACGAGATCGGTGGAGGAATAGCAGGTGACTGCGTTAAAGCTGCTGTCGCTGTTTTTCCCCGTGGGACTGTTGTAGTAGGTGACGGCGCCATTGTACTTCACGCCATACCAGTAGTACTTGCTGCCAAATTTAAAAATACCGCCACCCTGCGAATAGATGGGATTATTGGAAGTATCCTTCCAAAAGCTGTCGTTGCTGATCACGGCAGCCCGGATTGGCAGCGCCGACAACAGAAGCACGACAACGGACGACGCGAAAGCGACGACGGGGAAAACAGATCTGACCAGGCGAAACGACGACATGGTGAGGGAGGGTTGAGGGTTGATGGAACGAAAATTTCCCGACTAAGGGCCGGCCAATCCCGCATCATTTTCGGCAGGAACAACTCCATGCCTCAGGGCAGCGATAACCGCGACTTGGGCGGTTCGATCGACCGTCGGATCGGCCCACATCGACGCGATTTTATCGACTGCCCGACCATAAATGACGGGTGAAACGATTCCAGCCGTCCAATCGAGCGCCGCCGTTGGTTCGAGAAAAGCACGGGAGGTGGCAGCGGAAAAAAGAAGCTCGTCGCGTAAGGGAATATCCGGCTCCGATCCGATCCAGCGGGCAGCCGTAGCGGGATCTCGCGCAACCCACTCGTCCGCGATGGCGGCTAATACCCGGGTCTGGCGTGGTCCCGATTGCATGCGATGGGCCAGGGACAAGGCATCGCCGGGACTGTCCGGCAGCCGCGCATAGGTGGCGTCTTCCAACACGGTTTCGCGCCACGTTGTCGGCGGCAAAAGCTCGCCCAGCACTTCAACCGCGACGGGATCTTTCGCCAGCGCATGCGCCACCGCCCAGGTCTGCTCGTCCGATTGCGTCCGCTGCTGCGCCAGCCAAAGCGACGCCGCAACCGCATCTTTCCCCGCCCAGAGCGAAAGCGCCGCAACGCCAAACTCGGTCTGCAATTCGTCGGACAAAAGATTTTTTACGATCCATTCGGCATTGTTGTCCGTCAGCAAATTCGCGAGAGCGCAACGGATCTCGTCCTCCCGGCCGCGATCAACGGGACCAAACTGACGCTGAGAGGCCATCAATGCCCGAATCGAGACCATCGGGGGCGGCTCACGGCGTTCCGACGGAACGACCGTCCGGCGCGAGGTCGCGGCAGTCTTTTCCGCCGACAAATTCCCGCGCTCCATTGATTTCGATTCCCTCGAAAACGAAGGAATCCGCCAGGCCAGACCCACGACAATAACGAAGGCAGCACTGATGCCAAAGGCCGTGGTTCGGGAACTCATGCGATAAACCGAAGCGGGGATGGGGACAGTCGTCAGGGGTTGACGACATCGGGAAGCGGCCACCTTAGCACTTAACCGGAACGACTGACATGGATACGCGCCTGAAAAACCGGGACGATCTTATCTGTCGCAGGCCGGACTTCCCCGCCCCAAGCGTCCCTTTTCCACCCCGGGGAGCGGGGCATTTATACAAGCGTTTTGGCTTCCCCAGCGTCTTTTCAACGCTAACGTCCGCCGATGCAATTTGACTGGGAGATGGGCCTTCTCTGGTACGTCGCGTTCGTGTTTTCGACCGTGTTGCACGAAGCTGCTCACGCCTGGACGGCACTGAAGCTGGGCGACGACACTGCGGCTCGCGGAGGACAGGTCACCCTCGATCCCTGGCCGCATATCCGGCGTGAACCGATCGGCATGGTCGTGGTGCCGATCATTTCATGGCTGGCGGGCGGCTGGCTGATCGGCTGGGCGAGCGCGCCCTTCAATCCCGACTGGGCAAGACAACACCCGCGCCACGCCGCGATCATGGCTCTCGCCGGCCCCGCGGCCAACCTGCTACTCGTCATCTGCGCCGCCTGGATCATCCGGATCGGGGTCGAATGGAATTGGTTCGCCGCCCCGCACAGCATCAATTCCTCGCGATTGGTGGTGGCCGTAAAGGATGGTCGCCTGATCGAACTCGCGGCCAGCGCGGCGAGCGTGATGCTCTCCCTCAATTTGCTTTTGTTCGTTTTCAATTTGCTGCCTCTGCCCCCGCTCGACGGCAGCAATGCACCGCTGTTACTTCTCTCCCGGGACGCGGCGGAACGGTACACGGATTTCCTGCGCACGCCCGCGTTGCGGATCGTGGGTGTGCTGGTCGCATCGCGTTTGCTGGGACCACTCTTCCCCTTCGTGCTGCGCTTCGCCGCCAATCTCATTCACCCCCACACCCACTACTATTGATCCCCATGAAATCACGTCTGCTGTTCCTGTTCGCCTTTTGCATCGGTTTTGTTTTCGCCGCCGACCCGGCTCCCAATCCCGCGGCCGAGAAGGAAGCACGGATCGCTGCGGCGCAAAAACTCGCCAACAGCATCACCTATCGGAAAGGAGATACTGTGATCGGCGACGGCCTGGCGAAAATTTCCGTGCCAGACCAGTTTCGCTACCTGGATGCGAAGGATTCCAGCGTGGTGTTGAGCGATCTCTGGGGTAACCCGAAAAGCTCCCATATCCTCGGCACCCTGGTCCCCACCGGCTTTGATCCGCTCGGCGACGAGAGCTGGCTGGTGGTGATCACCTATGATGAAGATGGCTACATCAAGGACGACGACGCGGCCAAGATGGACTACCCAAAAATCCTGAAGGACATGAAGGAGAGCACGCGGGAAGCGAGTGAAGAGCGGGTCAAGGAGGGTTATGGTTCAATCGAATTGGTAGGTTGGGCCAAACCACCCCGCTACGATGCGGCGACGCATAAACTTTATTGGGCGAAGGAGCTGAAATTCGGCAACGACAAGGAAAACACCTTGAACTACAATATCCGCATGCTCGGTCGCCGGGGAGTGCTCGTCCTCAACGTGGTTGCGCAGATGCACCAGCTTGCCCAGGTGGAAAACGCCACGCCGGCGATCCTGGCCATGGTCAACTTCCAGGACGGTCATCGCTACGCGGACTTCAACGCGAGCACCGACAAGACAGCGACCTACGGCCTCGCCGCGCTGGTCGCCGGCGGCATCGCGGCAAAAGCAGGCCTGTTCAAAGGCTTGTGGGTCGCCATCCTCGCTTTCAAAAAACTAATCATCGTGGGCGCGGTCGCACTGGCCGGCTCGATCAAAAAGTTTTTTGCGTGGATTCGCGGTCGGTCCTCATCCCGCGACTCATCGCCTACCGAGCCTCCGTCGGTCACCTGAATCAAGCGGGACCGCGGTCACGTAATCGCCCGTGACAACACCGTGAACAGAAAGGAACCGACGACCACGGAAAAGGTTTTCGTGGTCATCGTGATCTGCACCGCCTGTCCGAGCGATTGGTTGATGCTCACCTTGCGCAACACCATCACCATGACCACGCTGGCTATGGCCTCATCGGCGTAAAACAGCGAGGGCATCTGCAGCCAGGCCATGCCGATGGCACCCATGACCGCCCGAACAACGACGTCCACGGCGGCAACCAAAAGCAGTCCGGTCAGGAAAATGTCAGCGCCCCAATACTTGAAGGTCAGTTTCAACGCCGCGAGCGTCAGCAGCCATTTCAAAATCAGTCCGGCCATGAATACCTTCAGATTGAATTTCGGTGCCTCGTGAGCCGGCGGGTGATCATGAAGATTTTCCATGTCTTCGATCGCTTTTTCCATTTTCGCCCGGGCCTTCGCCTCGGCCTCGTTCTGCTCCTTTTCCAATTTGGCCAGTTCGTCGGCCTGCGCCTTGGACAGGACCGGCTCATCAGGAACAGCCGCAGCAACCGGCTCTGATTCTGATTTTGAAAGTGAAACTCCCGCTTTGGCCGGCAACCGGCCAAGATCGGAAACCCGTCCCTTGGTTAACGTGATGTGCACTCCTCCCGGATAGGTCAGCACTTCCTTGTCTCCCTTCGACACCGAGTAAGTGGGGCGGCCCAGTTCGTGAATCACGTAGATGCGCTCCATGCCGATTTCGACCGCCAGAATCCTCCCAAAATTCGCCAGGCCCACGATGATCAGGACTACCCACCAACGAAGGACACGACTCGGAATCATCGAATCACTTTGGGGACGAATTGCATTCCAACCAAGCGCATTTGCCGGAAAGGCCTGATTTTACGTCGCCATCACAACGGATGACCGGACTTGCCAGCTCCGATTTATGACACAACGTTCTCGGCATGGAGAAAACTTCCGGTCCGTCCACGATTCGAAAAAATCTACTTGGGATTCTTTTGCTTACGATCAGCGCCTGGTGTCTTCCCGGCCACGCGGAAACGAGTTCTCCTTCCAATCCGTTGCTCACGGAGAGCACGCTGCCCTATCATTTGCCACCGTTTGCTCAGATTAAAGATGAACATTTTGCGCCCGCCTTCGAACAGGGGATGACTGACGACCTGAAAGAGGTCGAGACGATCGCCACCAATCCGGAAAAGCCCACCTTCGAGAACACGATTGTTGCCCTGGAAAAATCGGGCGATCTGCTCGAGCGCACCGAGCGGGTGTTCAGTATTCTGACCGGGGGCATGACCAACCCCACCCTGCAAAAGCTGGAAAGCGACTTGTCGCCCAAGCTGGCCGCCCACTCCGACGCCATCCTTTTGAATCCCGCACTTTTTGCCCGCATTAAGGCATTGTACGATGCGCGCACGAATCTCGGACTCGACGCCGAGGCCGCCCGGCTATTGGAACGCTACTACAAGGACTATGTCCGGGCCGGTGCCCAACTCAACGAAGCCGACAAAAGCAAGCTCCGGGCAATCAATGCCGAACTGGCCTCGCTTTCGACCCAGTTCAGCCAGAACACCCTGAAGGAAATCAATGCCTCCACCGTGACGGTTGACCGTGCCGAGGATCTCGACGGACTTTCTCCCACGGCCATCGCCGCCGCAAAATCGGCAGGCACAGACGGAAAATATGCGGTCCGGCTCACGAACACGAGCGGTCAACCCCTCTTGGCCTCGCTCACCAATCGCGCCTTGCGCCAGCGGATCATGGAGGCCTCCCTCGCCCGCGGGTCCCGCGGGGGCGAATTTGACAACCGGGCTGTGATCGCGCGCATTGCCAAACTGCGCGCCGAGCGAGCCCGACTCCTCGGCTACGCGTCTCATGCCGCCTTTCAACTTGAGGAGCAGACCGCCGCCAAGGTCGACATCGTAAACAAACTG
>JBEHXD010000037.1:0-19051 GCA_048498875.1 Verrucomicrobiota bacterium | reverse complement strand
TTTGGATTCTGCACTGGGGTGCAGTGTGTGTGCAAAATAAGCGCCGCGGCGTGGGGCCGCGGCGCTTTCTTTTTTGCAGAGGAAGATGTCTCGCGAAGAAATTTGAAGGGTGCAAAGGACTTTATCTGGGATCATTCCCGGTTTTCGTCGCCTGCTTGGTAATTCGCTCGGTGATTTGGATGAAGAATTAGAATGAACATGCTCGACATCCCTACCGTAGGAGCGATCCGAACGTGGCGGCGCACACGAATCGCGGCATAAAGCCGCTCCTACAACTCAAGTGCATGCGTCCTGCCATCCTGAGTGCAACGAAGGATCCATGGGATTTAAGTTGTCGAAGCGACAGACTAAGTAGCCCTGCCGCTTTCATTGCATCCTGAATAATACCACGTCGAGTCCTTCACCTCCTTCGTTTCCTTCGCGAGACATCGTGATTGATCGCTGCCCCGGTCCCTCGCACGCTCGGCAGTCATGGACAAACGGCAGGTCATCGTTGTCGGGGGAGGCGCGGCGGGATTTTTCGCTGCGATTACTTGCGCGGAAGCAAATCCCGATTGCGGTGTCACGATCTACGAGGCGACAGCGCATCCGCTGGCCAAGGTGAAGGTTTCAGGGGGCGGACGCTGCAATGTCACCCACGCCTGTTTTGACCCGCGCGAGCTGGTGAAACGTTACCCGCGCGGCAGTCGGGAATTGCTCGGAGCGTTTCATCGCTGGCAGCCACGCGATACGGTCGAGTGGTTTGAATCTCGCGGCGTAAAATTGAAGACTGAAAGCGACGGCCGGATGTTTCCGATAACCGACAATTCGGCGACGATTGTGAATTGTCTGGAGGAAGCAGCCGGAAAAGCGGGGGTGCTCGTGGTGACTCGCGTGGGCGTAAAAGCAGTCAAACGTGGCGAACCGGGAAATCGATTTCGACTTACACTGACGACCGACGAAGAAGTCGAATGCGACTGCCTGCTGCTGGCCACTGGCGGAAACAAAACGAATGCGGGTTTTGAATTTGCCCGACAGCTGGGTCACGCAATTGAGCCACCGGTGCCGTCGTTGTTCACCTTTCACGTCAAGGATCCGCGGTTGCAGGATCTGTCCGGGGTATCGGTGGAAAATGCGGCGACGGCGGTGCGCGGGACGAATCTCAAGGAATCCGGGCCGCTGCTCGTGACCCATTGGGGACTGAGCGGCCCCGCCGTGTTGAAGATTTCGGCGTGGGGTGCGCGGATCCTGCACGATTGCAGCTATCGCTTTTCACTGACGGTTAATTGGGCCCCGCAGTTTTCTTCCGGCGAGTTGCTGGCGGCCCTGGAGCAGGCGCGATCGGCCAATCCGAAGAAACAACCGGCTACCTGGTGTCCGGTGGGTCTGCCCCTGCGGCTTTGGGAGCGGCTGTTGCTGGCCGCGAAATTCCCGCCGACGGTGACGTGGACGAATGTCTCGACTGCGCTGTTGCGTGCGCTCGCGGAGCAAATCGGAAATGCCGAATTTTCCGTCGATGGCAAAAGCACCTTTAAGGAGGAATTCGTGACGTGCGGAGGCGTGAAGCTGGGCGAGATCGACTTCAAAACCATGGAAAGCCGACTGGTGCCGGGCCTCCACTTTGCCGGCGAGGTGCTCGACATCGACGGTGTGACGGGCGGATTTAACTTCCAGGCGGCGTGGACCGGCGGTTATCTCGCCGGCCGGGCGATGGCGGAAAAACCTTTGTCCTGAAATGACCAATTTGAGATTTGAAACTTCAGGCGTGGCCTTTGCCCGCTGCCCGGCGACATGACGTCCTACGGCCAGCTCTTCATGATTTTGCTGCCGGTATTTGCGATGATCGCGCTCGGCGTGCTGTTGCGGCGGATTCAATGGATCAGCGAGGCGGCGGAGGACAGCCTTTTCAATATTGTCATCAAGCTGACGTTTCCCTGTTTGATTTTTGAATCGGTGGCCAACAACGCCGCGCTGCACGAAACACGCAATCTCCTGATGCCTCCGCTGGTGGGATTTTGCCTGGCGATCGCGTCCATGGCGGTTGCGTGGTACACCGCCCGCGCGCTTGGCCTCACTCTCGGCCACGGGCTGCGCACCTTTGCTCTCGCCGTTGCTTTCACCAACTATGGTTATCTCCCGCTTCCGCTGATGGACGCGATGTTTGGTCCCGAGAGTCGGGCGGTCCTGCTCGTGCACAATGTGGGGGTGGAGGCTGCGATTTGGACGGCGGGCGTTCTGCTGGTGAGCGGACTCTCCCCGCGCGCGGGCTGGCGGAAATTAATCAATGCCCCGTCCATTTCGCTGGTGATCGCCGTGGTCGCGAATTTGACCGGAGCGACGAGCTACATTCCCTCGGTGATCACGTCACTGATTCACGGTCTCGGCGTCTGTGCGGTGCCGCTTGGGCTCATCATGACCGGAGTGAGCATCCAACCCCATCTCAATGATCCAAACCAGCTCATCAACCCGCGTGTGACCTTGGTGGCATGGTTTCTCCGGCTCGGGATTCTGCCCTGTCTCTTTTTGCTCGCGGCTCGTTTCCTGCCGTGTCCGGTCGAGTTGAAGCGCGTGCTGGTGGTGCAGGCGGCAATGCCTTCCGGCGTCAGTTCAATTCTGATCGCACGAATCTACGGCGGCCAGCCTCTGGTTGCCGTGCAAATCATTTTGGGCACCACCGTGCTGGCGCTGTTTACGATTCCCCTTTGGATTCAGTTTGGTCTGCACGTCGCCGGTTTGGTGCCGTGAGCGGCACAGTGGGAAGATTTGTGCGCAGCCATCGGACGGTTCGAAACTTCGCGGGGAATTGTACTCCGGGCTTCATTGACGCAGTGCGGGCGGACGGCCTTCCTCGCCGCCATGAATTGGATTACCGATCCGCAAATTTGGATCAGCCTGGCGACCTTGACCGGGCTCGAGGTCGTTCTCGGCATCGATAACATCATCTTTATCTCGATCCTGGCGGGGAAGCTGCCGGTCGAGCAGCAAGCCCGGGCCCGCCAAACGGGGCTGATGCTAGCCATTGTCACCCGGGTTGCCCTGCTGTGCAGCCTGGCCTGGATGGTGAAGCTGACGGCGCCGATCTTTTCGGTAGGTGGTTTTGCGGTTTCCGGCCGCGACTTGATCCTGCTAATCGGCGGTTTGTTTCTGATCGTGAAAAGCACGATGGAAATCCACGAAAAGCTGGAGGGTGGGGAAGAGCTCGGAAAACCGACGAGGGGAAAAGCCACCTTTCACTCGATCATCGTGCAGATTCTTTTGCTCGATATTGTCTTTTCGCTGGATTCCGTGATCACCGCCGTGGGAATGGCGAACCAGCTCGGCGTGATGATTGCCGCGGTGGTGATCGCTCTCGGCGTCATGCTGAAATACGCCGGAGCCATCAGTGAATTTGTGCACCGGCATCCGACGATGAAGATGCTGGCGCTGTCGTTTCTCCTCCTGATCGGCGTCACACTGGTGGCCGAAGGCACGCACCAGCACGTGAACAAAGGATATATCTATTTTGCGATGGCCTTTTCGTTCGGGGTCGAGCTGCTGAATCTTCGATTGCGCCGGAAATCGGCGCCCGTGGAATTGCACGAATCGCGGCCGTAGGCGGCGCATATTAACCGAATTTGTCGATTTGATATTGGCGTGAATTGGATCCGAGATCGAAGAAAGGCCGTTGAGGGCAACGGCCCCTACCGAATCCTGCGAACGGTATTTTGCGCGGTTCTGTGCTCACTGCTCACGCGACCCGGGACATTGACACTTCTTCTGGTTCGGGATCGTTGCGGGTGTTGACGCGCCGACCGTGGCGGCGGCGCAGCAGACCGTCCAGTTTGTCCATGAGCAAATCGAGGGCCTTATAAGCGTCGTCGGTCGCCACCGTGGCAACCAGGTCGGGACCGCCGATCTCCAACTGGCCTTGCGCGGTGAATTTTTTTCCAACTTCGCCCGCGGGGTTGCAATCAAGATGAATGCGCACACGGACAATCTGATTTTCGTGCCGGAACAGACGGGCGGCTTTGTCGATCGCGGCCTGACGCAGCGCAGGCGTCAGCTGAAGGTGAATGCCGCGAACAATGATACGAGGGTTGATGACGGATTCTGACGTGGATTCGGTATTCATTAACTCAACTGACCGGTCTCAGCGCGGCCTGTTGCTTACAAAAGTTTCCATCGATTCGATAAATTTTTTCGGTGGAACCTTTACGCAGTGGCGTAATCGCGCGCACGCACTACTGTTTTCGAATGAAGTTCATTCATTTTTTGGCGGCGCTGTGTCTGAGTCCGATCCTGTTCGCCCAGGATGCCTCCGCCAGGTTTGAGCAGGAAGTCACCGGCCTCGTGGCCGGTCCACAGGTGACCGTCGTGCATTTTTGGGCGCCGTGGTGTTCGAATTGCAAATCCGAGATGGCGCCGGAGGGCTGGGCGAAATTCATCGCGGCGAATCCCCAGGTGCAGTTCGTCTTCATCACTGTCTGGCATAAAAATGAGGATCCCGCGCCCAGGCTCAAGGCAGCCGCGCTCGGTGCCCAGCCGAACCTGCATTTGCTCACCCATCCGAATGGGTCGCGAGTGGAAGCGGAGCGGGTGAACAATTTTCTCGGACTGCCGCTGACGTGGCTGCCATCGACATGGGTTTTTCGCGAGGGCAGGCTGCGCTTTGCTTTTAATTATGGGGAGATTCGTTTTCCCGTGCTGCAACAGCTGGTCGACGACACGACGCGGAAATGGTGACGCGACATTGAGCTTTCTTGTGGACGCAAAGTCGCCTTAATCCGCGCATGGTTGGAAAACTTAATTGGGGAATCATCAGCACAGGCCTGATCGCTCGTAAATTTGCCACTGATCTGCCGCAGTCCCGCACGGGCCGGTTGGTCGCAGTGGGCTCGCGCCAGTTGGCCGACGCCAGCAAGTTCGCGAAGGATTTCGGCGGGGTACGCGCCCATGGCAGCTACGAGGCGCTGCTGGCCGATCCCGAAGTGCAGGCCGTTTACATCGCCACCCCGCATCCGCAACATCGCGAGTGGGCGATCAAGGCGGCGCAGGCGGGCAAACATATTTTGTGCGAAAAACCCCTCACGCTGCGTCTGGCCGATACGTTGCAGATCATTGAGGCGGCAAAGAAACACGGCGTGCTCCTCATGGAGGCGTTCATGTACCGCTTTCATCCCCAGACGATCAAACTCACCGAGCTGGTGAAAAACGGCACAATTGGAGACCTGCGCCTGATCCGGGCTTCCTTCAATGTCGTCTGTAATTTTGATCCGGAACACCGAATGTTCAAGAAATCGCTCGGCGGTGGTTCGATTCTCGATCTCGGGTGCTATCCGATCACGTTTTCACGCCACATTGCCGGTGCGGCCACGGGAAAAGTGTTCGTGGAGCCAGCGGAATTCTTGTCCACCGGCCGGTTGCATCCGCAAGTCGGCACCGATGATTTTGCCACGGCGGTCGCCAAGTTCCCCGGCGACGTGCTGGGTGAACTTTCGTGCGGTTCCACGGTAAAGACCGACATGTCGGCGCAGATTTACGGCAGCAAAGGCTGGATCCATGTGCCTAATCCCTTCATTCCGGGCCTGCTGGGCAAAGAGGAGGAAATTTTCCTCCATCGCGCCGGACAAACCACACCGGAGCGGATCGCCATTCCGAGTCCCAACAAGGGCCTCTACGCTTACGAGGCCGACGCGATTGCCGAAAGCCTGGCGCGCGGGGAGCGGGAAGTGCCGCTGGTGAGTTGGGCTGATACGATTGGCACGGCGAAGCTGCTGGACCAATGGCTGGCATCGGTTGGCCTCAGCTACGATTGATCGGTGCGCTTGCAGAGTGAGGGATTGCAGCTAGGTTTTCCCGCATGTTGCGCTGCGTGCTTGTCCGGGAATTGATTATGGTAGTCTCGCTCGCTTCATCGGTTTTTGCGGCTTCACCAACGTCCACGGCAACCACCGACGAATCAGCGAAAGCGAACGCTTTTTTCGACCGGGTGTTCGACGAGGGTGTGGCCCGCAGCCCGATGTTCATGGCGCAGCTGGGCTTGAAAAAAGACAGCGACAAGTGGGACGACCTTAGTGAGGCCCATGCGCTTGAGGATTTGGTTTTAACCGTGCAGCACCTCGATGAACTGAAGCGCACGATCAATTTCGATTTGCTGGATGAGCAAACCAAGGTCAGCTACCGGATGTTCGTCCGTGAAGCGGAACACTCGATCGAGAGCTGGCGCTGGCGGTATCATAATTATCCGTTGAACCAGATGTCGAGTCTCCACTCGGAGGCTCCGGCGCTGCTGATCAATTTCCACGGGATCGACACGGTCGATGATGCCCGGGCGTACATTGCGCGCCTGCGTGGCATGCAACGGTTATTCGATCAGCTGATTCAGGAAGTGAAAATTCGCGCTGAAAAGAACATCGTTCCGCCGAAATTCGTCTTTCCGCTGGTCATCGAATCCGCTCGAGACGTGATCACGGGAGCGCCTTTCGACCAGGGCCCCAAGCGCAGTGCGTTGCTGGAGGATTTTGAAACCAAGGTGGCTGCGCTCAAAGACGTTGATGCGGCCACAAAGAAGCAGCTTTTGGAAGAAGCGCGTACGGCGCTGCTCGAAGCGGTCAAGCCCGCTTATGAAAAGCTGATCGCAGTTCTGGAAGATCAGGAAAAGTCAGCCACGACCGACGACGGCGTTTGGAAGCTGCCGGATGGCTTGGAATATTACGCTTTCACTCTGCGTAACTCGACTACGACGCACCTGACGGCCGAGCAAATCCACCAACTGGGCTTGAGTGAAGTGGCACGCATCCATCACGACATGGAAGCGATCATGGCGAAGGTGGGTTTTAAGGGGGACCTGAAGGCGTTTTTCAAATTCATCAGGGAGGACCCGCAGTTCTATTATCCGACCACCCCGGAGGGGAAGGCGGCTTATTTGAAACGGGCGAACCAGATCATCGATGAAGTCCGCTCGCGTCTGGATGAATTCTTCATCACGAAACCCAAGGCGCAACTGTTGGTGAGGCCGGTGGAACCCTTCCGGGAGCAGGGGGCGGCGGCGGCTTTCTATGAGCAGCCGGCGCCGGACGGATCGAGGCCCGGGGTCTACTACGTTAATACGGTCGACATGAGGGGAGTGCCGATTTTCGAGATGGAAACCCTCGCGCACCACGAGGCCATCCCGGGGCATCACATGCAAATCGCCATCGCGCAGGAACTCACCGGGCTGCCGAAATTCCGCCGTTTTGGCGGAAACACGGCGTATGATGAGGGCTGGGCGCTTTACGCGGAGTACTTCCCGAAAGAATACGGATTCTACCAGGATCCTTATCAGGATTTTGGCCGCCTATATGATGAACTCCTTCGCGCGGCCCGCCTGGTCGTGGACACCGGGATTCACGCGAAACGGTGGACGCGAGAGCAGGTGATGGAGTACTTTCGCCAGAACACGCCGGAGCCTGAGCGGGATATTTTTACCGAGACAAACCGCTACATTGTCTGGCCGGGCCAGGCGACGGCCTACAAGATCGGCATGCTTAAAATCCTGGAGCTGCGCGAACTCGCCCGGAAGGAATTGGGCGAAAAGTTTCAGCTGCGCGAATACCACGAGGTCGTGTTGCGAGAGGGGGCGGTCCCGCTCGATTTACTGGAAGAAAACGTGAAGGCGTGGATCGCGAAGAAAAAAACACAGTGATCTGATGCCGATTGGTGGGGCATTTAGTTTCTGTCATTCTGAGCGAAGCGAAGAATCCACGCGTCCGGGGGTGATATCATGCTCGATTAGGTGGATCCTTCACTGCGTTCAGGATGACCAACCAATATCCCTCAGTGAGTCGAAGAATTTCCCTGCTGGGAACGCGACTGGAATTTCACTCCAATCCACAAACAATCCATTGGGATTTTCCCCGATTTCAGTCTTCAGAAATCGATTTAGTCTTTCAAATCCAGTTCGCGTTTGAGCCAGGCGACCCGGTCGGCGGCGACTTCGCTGGTATGCAGGTCATGTCCTGCATCGTAGGTGGCCATTTGTTTCCGGGGTGAGGCAGCGGTATAAAATTCGAGCGCTTGCGCGCTACTCACATAGTTGTCGTGGCTGGCGAACTGGAAAAAAATCGGAGCGGGAGCCAGGTCGCCGATGAAGTTTATGGGACTGAGGGGAGTGATTTGTTTTCGGTACGATTCCAAATCCTTTGGCTGGTGCTGGTACAAAAACCAGTCGATGAGCCGGGGAACGGCGGCCATGAACACGTAGGTTTTGGCGCGGCGGTCCTGTGCGCTGGCGATCATGGCGTACATCGCGCCGAAATCGTGGCCGACGACCGCGACGCGTTGCAAATCCACTCCCGGTTGGGAGAGAAGGAGGTCCATGGCGCGGCGTAGTTCGATTACCTGTCGTACCGAGCGATCATAGTCCTCTTCCGGAATGCGGTTACTATACCATTTGGTGTCCGACCACATGGCATCGACCAGCAGGGAAACCACTCCCTTTCCCGCGAGGGCAACGGCTTCATCGAGGAATTCCGTGCGATTCGTGGTTTTCGGTTCCCCCAACCAATGGACATAAAGAATGGCGGCATGGGGATTCTTGGACTCCTCCGCGGGAGAAACCAGATACGCTTTCACAGGTTTGCCGGCCGGGGAAAAGACTGCGTCACGGATCAACGCTCCGCCGCGAATTTCACGGGAAATTTCCTCAAAACCCAGGGGCGCGGATTTATCGTAGTCAAAAATCGCGGTGCTGGCCCGGGCGGGGGATAGAAATGAGACGGTGATCAAGCCCGCGAGGAAGGGGAATGAACGAAGAAATCGGGGGAAGAGCATGGGTGCGGGGGAGTGGGGCGGTTTCCGAATGAACAACACCGGAGCGCATCTAATTCCTTCTGGAAATCACGGGCTGCCCGGCCAGATGCATCGGTTGCTCGGTCGTCAACCGACGCGCCGAAGATTATCGCAAACAATGGCGGCCGCAATCGCCGCGTTGAGCGATTCGGCGCCGCCATATCTGGGAATCGTCACGTGCTGGGTCACCAAAGCCTGAACCGCGGGTGACAGCCCGCGACCTTCGTTGCCGATAACAACCACCGTATCGCGTTGTGGGGCGAGGTCATGAACGTCCTCGCCTTGGAGGTCGCAGCCGAGAATCGGGATCGTGAGTCCGGCGAAGGCGGTGGCGAGTTCCGCCGTATAAACTTTGACGCGGGCGAATGACCCCATGCTGGCGTTGATGACCTTTTGGGAAAACAAATCGGCGCAATCTGGCGACAATAACACCCGGTCGAGGCCGAACCAGTCGGCGAGCCGGATCAATGTGCCGACATTGCCCGGATCCTGAATGCCATCGAGCGCCAGGGTTCTGCCTTGATTGAGCGTGCCGTCTGTCAGTTGTTGGCGTGCGATGGTTCCCACCGCCAGGATGCTGGATGGCGTGGGGAAATGGCTGATCCGCGCCATCTCATCGGGCGAAACCGGCGTGGGTGTCGGACCGGAAGCAGCTCCTTTCCAGGCGGACGTCGCATAAAGTTCGGTGATCGCATACCCGGCGGAGAGGAGTTCTCCGACCACCTTTTCGCCCTCGACGACGAACAGACCCGCGGCTTCGCGATGCTTCTTTTCGTGGAGATCGCGCAGGCGGCGAAGCTGGGTTTTGGTCAGCGGCATGGAGGAGATAAAACGTGGTCGTTGATGCATGGCAAAAGGATAGCGCATGAAAAGTCCCGGGTATTCCGTGGCTGTCTGGTGGCTGGGTGTTGGGTGGAGTAACGGCGCGACCGTTACAGGACCGTTAAAAGCGGGCTGGTTCCCCGGTACCCGTTGACGCGGATACGCCCCAGCTGGACTTTGGCGGGGTTCTTGAGTTCAGGTGTGTGTTGCGGCCCGGATCCCCCTTTTGGGAGATTCCGGGCCGTAGCTTTTGCGGGCTTTTCAAAGGCCGAAAGCCCGCTATGGTGCCGCCATGACCCGTTTTGCCCCCTTGGTTTTGCTGTGGTTTTGCGCGATGCTGTTTGCCCCCGGTGTCTCGGCCGCCACCAGTTCAAACAAGGGCGAAGCGAAGGGAAAAACACCTGGCATTGAACTGGCGACGCTGGCCTCGCAAGTCACCGGGATCGCGATTTCTCCGCTGCTCGGCGTGAGCGGGGTGGGAGCCTATCAGTATTTCAAGGCCCATACTCCCGAGGAAAAAGCGGCGTTGCCCTGGTTTGCCCAGATTTCGTTTTGGCTGCCGGCGCTGCTGCTCGTCGGAGTGTGTGCGTGCAAGGACAGCATCGCCGCCGTGATCCCGCCCGGTTTAAAAAAACCGCTCGATGTTGCGGAGGCGCTCGAAAACAAAGTGAGCGGATTGGTGGCCGCTGGCGCTGTGATTCCCTCCGTGGTGGCGTTGGGTTCCAAGATGATCATGAACTCAAGTTCACTCGAGCCTCATAGCGCGGTGCTGAGCGGCGTGGGTATGATTCAAATTGGTGCGTTCGATATGTCGTGGCTGTTGACCTTGCTGATGGTGCCGTTGTCCATTGCGGTTTTTGCCGTGGTGTGGGTAGTCGGCCATGCGATCAATGTACTGATTTTGCTCAGTCCGTGGGGTGGCTTGGACACGGCCCTGAAAGCGATGCGGACCAGTGTGCTTTCGCTCGTCGTGGCGACGGCTTATATCGACCCGGTGGTGGGCGCGACCGTGTCCGTGGTGATCATCATCATTTCCTATTTCATGGCCGGCTGGGCTTTCCGATTGATGGTGTTTGGATCGGAATTTACCTGGGATTTTTTCACTTTCCGTAGCCGCCGGTTTGCGCTGCTGGCCGACGGCAACAAGCTTTTCACCGCGCGGGAAATTTCGGGAGTGCCGATGCGGACTTACGGACGCCTGTTTCAGGAAGCGGAGGGGAAACTTATTCTTCGCTTCCGTCCCTGGCTGGTTTTACCTGAAAGGTCGGTGGAAATCCCGCGGGAAGGCCTGGTGGTGGGGAAGGGAATATTTTTCTCGGAAGTACTCGGTTTCGATAAAGCGAAGGACGGCACTGACACCCTGCTGCTGTTACCGCCCCGCTATCGCGGGCACGAGGAACTCTTCGCCCGGACCTACCATATTTCGGGACAATGCGATGTGGGCCTGCGCAAGGCGTGGGGATGGATCAAGGAAGCCTTTGGCTTTGGGGCGAAGAAACCGGCCGCCTCTTCCTGACGATGAACTGGCGTCTCACGTTCCGGATTCTCCTCGCGGTTTTCTTTGTGGTGGCAGGGGCGAATCATTTCCGTGCGCCGGATATTTACCTGGGAATGATGCCTCCCTGGCTGCCGGTGCCCTTGACCCTGGTCAACGTCAGCGGGGTGGCTGAGATCCTGGGTGGGATTGGCGTGCTGGTTCCGGCGATGCGCCAGTTTTCCGCTTGGGGCTTGATCGTCCTGTTAATCGCCATCTTCCCGGCAAATTTGCACGTGGCTCTAGTCGGGCATATGCCAGGATTCGACTTGTCGCCCTTGATCCTTTGGCTCCGCCTGCCTTTTCAATTGGTGCTGATCGGGTGGGTATGGTGGACCAGCATTTTCCCCGGACGGATTGAAACCCTGGATTGAAATCAACCGTATTCTTGACCCGGCCGAGGCGTTTGACTTGCGCAAAACGCCAACGAAGTTTTTGTTTTCCAGACAGGAGAAATTGTTAAGTTAATTGCCCATGAGCGAAGAAAATGTGCCAAAGCTCCGACTTAAGCCAAAGCTGGCTGCTGGGCCTGTGGCTGTGCCGCAACCGCTCAACGAGACCCCACCGGCACCGCCGGCGATGCCCCCGCCGGAAACGATTCCCGAAGTGCCTCCCGCGCCTGAGGCTGAAGCCAAGCCGGTGCGGTTAAAGCCCAGGCTTTCAAATTCGCCGTTACCTCCCGAAGCCCCGTCCGAAAGTGTGATGGACCCGCCGACGCCGGTGCCTCCGCCTCCGATGAGTGCCTTCGCTCCGTCCGAGAGCAGCGTTTCGGAAGCGCCCGCGCCTGCTTTCGAAAAGCCTGCGGCCAAATTTACGCTCAAGCCCAAAGCGTCGCCTGATGCTCCACCTCCGATGGTGGGTGCGTTTCCTCCCCCTCCGACAGCCGCCGAGGATTTTGCCTCGAAGATTCCCATTCCCGCTCCCAATTACGTTGCCGCTGAGCCACCGGAAACACCTCCGACGATCGTGGTGCCGGATGCGCCACCGGCCAAGGCCTTTCCCCCTCCGGGAAATTTCCCTCCTCCTTCCGCGGGCAGCAATCGTCCCCCGCCGTGGACCCGCAGCGGTCCTGGATCAGGTGAGACCAAGAAGAAAAATGTGGCGGTGATGGCGGGTGGGTTCGTGGTGGTCCTGGCCGTGCTAGGGGGCCTCTATTTTGCCTATCGTAAATTTACCGCCGAACCACCTTCCCCGCCACCGGTCGCGGCCAAGCCGAAGGTGGAAAAGCCCGCGGTTCCGGTCGTCACGGAAACAAAGCCGGAACCCAAGCCCGAACCAGCGACGGTGACTCCTCCCGCACCCGTGGAAGAAAAACCGGTCGTGGTGGCGCCGCCTCCGGAACCGGTGGAAATTCCGCCTCCGCCAGCAAGCGCGGCTTTCAAGGCTTGGGTTGACGCGGTGAGAATCGGCGGGGTTCGCGCCGGGGCCACGACGCGGGTCTTTATCGGCGGGACGGCTTATGCGACCGGCGAAGTCGTGAATCCCCAGCTGGGGATTTATTTCGACAGCTACAATGCCGAGACCCGGCACATCATCTTCAAGGATAAGACCGGTGCGAAAGTGGAGCGACGCAATTAGTTTGGGCCGCTCGCTGCCGACTGGGCGACCAGGACGGATTTAACGCTGCGCAATAGTTCGGGGTCGGTGGCGATGGCGAGGACGCCGTTGACCACGAATTGCACGCCGATGCACATGATCAGAAATCCCATGATTTTTGTCATCGCATTCACGCCGACGGGACCGGTCAGTCGCGCGATTTTCCCTGAAAGCCTCAGGACGCTATAGGTCAGCACGGCAACACAAACGATGCCGGCGATGATGGCGAGGTAGTCGATCCAGCCGGTGGCGAATGAGGTGAAACCGATGGTGACGGCGATGGAGCCGGGCCCGCTGAGCATCGGCATCGCCAGGGGAGAAAACGAAATGTCGATCTTTCGGCGCGCTGCCTCCTGCTCTTCCCGGGCTTCCGGCAAAGCCGGGGTTTGGGGTGTGACCATGTTCATGCCGATTCGCGCCATCAAAATTCCTCCCGCGATGCGCAGGCCGGGAATGGAGATGCCGAAAAAGTTCATGATGACCGTGCCGCCAATCAGCGTGCTCACCATAATGCCGACCATGTAGAGGCAGCCTTTGCGCGCCTGCTCACGACGGCGTTCATCGGTGTCGCCCTCGGTGATCGCAAGAAACGTGGGTGCGGCGGCGAGGGGATTGATGATCGGCAGCAAACCGACGACCGTCCCCAGAAAAATTGCCCAAAGGTGTGAAACGTTGGACATCGCATCCCAACACTAGGCCCCGAATACGACGCGGGCCATTCTATTCGAGCCAACCACCACGCAGACCGCACTGTCTACCAGACGTCGATGGGCCCTTTGGGCACGGGAATTGAATCGCGCCGCATCACCGCAGGATCGTCATCGTCGCGCATGAAGGAAGCGATCATCGGATCGGGCCGGTATTGGCTGCGAAGCTCGCCGTTTTCGTCGAGAAACGGCTGGCGCCATTTTTCATAAGCCACAAGCAGGGCCTCGAATTCGGCGCGGGTGCTGAACTGGGTGACGCCGCGCTTGAATTCCTTCGCGGGGCCAAAACGTTTGGCGTACCACGCGGCGGGTTTGCGAAAAAGCCGGCAGCCATGGTCTTCGCCGAAGACTTCGATCATCAGATCGAGATGGCGGCGCATGACCTGAGCGCGGGCCTGATAATTGGCTTCGGGAAGAAGTTCGCCCGTCTTGAGGTAGTGACGGGTATGGGTGAAAATCCACGGGTTGTAGAAGGCGCCGCGACCAATGCTCACCCCCGCGCAGCCGGTTTGATCGAACATCATTTTTGCCGCTTCCGGGGTGGTGACGTCGCCGTTGCCGATCACTGGAATGGTTTTCACCGCTCCGACGACGGCGCGGATGCCGGCCAGATTGACGGTGCCACTGAACCCTTGGGCACGCGTACGCCCGTGGACGAAAATCGCGGCCACGCCGGCGTCCTCCAGTACCCGCGCCAGGTCGGGAGCGGTCAGGTTGTCTTCATCCCAACCGAGTCGCATTTTGGCGGTGATGGGGATTTTTACTGCGGCCACCATGCCGCGCACCAGCTTCGCTGTCTTGTCGAGTTCGGTCATCATCGCCGATCCGCCGCCGATCCCGACCACTTTTTTCACCGGGCAACCCATGTTGATGTCGACGGAGGCGATCCCCATCGATTCGACGATCTGGGCGGCGTCACGCATCTCCTCCGGCACAGCACCGAAAAGCTGGACGGCGAGGGTTTTTTCCGCCGGGCAGGTCCTGACCATCTGGAGGGCCCGGGGGTTTCTTTCGATTAGCGAGCGCGCATTGACCAAGTCGGTCGTGGTCCAATCCAGCCCGCCAATTTCCCGCACGACCAGGCGAAAGGGCAGATTGGTATAGCCTGCCAGCGGCGACAGAAAGAGATTTGAGTCAAACTGGATCGATCCAATGCGCACAATTTCACGATGTGTTCCCGTTCGGTCACTGCAACAGAAAGCAGGGAGTCGGGACAGGGACGGCGATCAACGAGCGGCGATGGCGCGTTTTATCCGGGCGAGGCCTTCGGTGAGGGTGGCGCGTGGACAGCCGAAATTTATGCGGACGTGTCGCCCGCGCGGAGAACCGAAAAATGCGCCATCACTCAGCCCGATTCCATGACTCTCAAAATGAGCGATCGGATCGGAAAGTTTGAGCGCGGCCACGTTCAACCAGGCCAGATACGTGGCTTCGATCGGCGCTTCGATGGTTACCCCGGGAAGTTCGCGCGCGACGAAATCGATCAGGAAATCGCGATTGCCGCGCAAGGTTTGTAGCAATCCCTGCCGCCACGGCTCGCTGTCACGGTAGGCGGCTTCGCAGGCGACGAAGCCCAGTGAGGTCACTTCCGCCACCACGCCGGCGGTCGCACGGACAAATTGGGCTCGCAACTGCGGATCGGAAATCACGGCGATTGACGTGCCCAAACCGGGAACATTGTACGTTTTGCTTGGCGCCATCAACGTGATCGTGCGGCGGGCCACCTCCGGTCCCAGCAGGGAGGTGGGGACATGCGGAAGGTTATCGAGAATCAAATCGCAGTGAATTTCGTCTGAGCAAAGCACCAGGTTGTGGCGGTTGCAGAATTCGCCCAGGCGCACCAGCTCCTCACGCCGCCAAACCCGCGCCACGGGATTGTGCGGATTGCAGAGAAGAAAGATTTTCGTCTTCGGAGTGACCGCCTGTTCAAGCGCAGCCCAATCGATTTCCCAGCGTTTTTCAGTGGAGTTGAGCGCGAGGGGCACTTGAACCGACCGGCGCACACTGTTTTTCGGCGCGCTCATGAATGGCGGATAAATCGGGGTGAGCGTGAGCACTTCCTCGTCAGGTTGAGCGAAGGCTTGGGCGACGATATTCAGGCCGACCACCAATCCCGGCAGCCACACCAGCCACGAAGGATCCACCTTCCATCCGTAACGTTTTTCCGCGGCGTCGACAAACGAGTCGATCGTGGATTTGACCGGACGTGCGTAACCGAAAACGCCTTGGTCTACCCGTTCGTGCAAAGCGGCGATGATCGCGGGCGACGACTTGAAATCCATGTCCGCGACCCACATGGGCAGGATGTCCCGACCGGCATATTTCTGCCATTTTTGGGAGTCGGTGCCCCGGCGCTCGATCACGGTTTCGAAGTCAAAGGTCATGGTAGAAATGCAATCGAATCCAATCCAACCCCGGAAGCACGGATTTTCTCACTGTGCGGCATAAAACCGGTCGAACTGTGGTCGTCTGTTCGTCTCGGGAGGCGGGCGCACCTTTGTCGGCCGAAGCCCCGTGACTTTGTTGCGCAAGCGGGTGTCGCAGTGCGCGGCAAAGTTTCCCGGCTCAATTTCCGAGGGAAAGCTAAATGCCCGCAACTCTCGCACTTGCGCACCAAGCCGATCCGGCATGCGCGATGCAATGGTGGCACAACGCAGTTAATCAAACCAACTCAACTTAACTCAACCAACCAATAACTACCATGTATCGCCTTATTCGTTACGCACAGCCTCTCGTCAGCAACGCCGCCTACGGTTCCCGCTGGTCGGGATTTGAACAGGAGCTCAACTCCCTCTTTGGGTCGCTCGCTTCCGATTACGCCCGGTCCATTCCAGTGAATGTCACCGAGGACAAGGAAAACGTCCAGATTACCGCTGACCTTCCCGGCGTGCAACGCGCCGACGTCACGGTGGAAATCGTCGATGACGTCCTCAGCCTGCGGGCTTCCCGCAAGCAAAGCGGTCTCGAGGCCGACCAGGAACAGACGGTCAAATTCGCCCGCGATCTCAGCCTGCCTTATCCGGTCCAGAACGACAAGGTCAGTGCCGAGCTCAAGGACGGCGTGCTCCGGTTGACGCTCCCGAAAGTGGAGGCCGTCAAGCCGCGCAAGATCGAGATCAACTAATTTGAATCTCACGAACTATTTCATGCCGGTCTCCCCGGCCGGCATGAAATAAGCTTTAATCACATTTGTTTTCGGCAGCTTAGGGGTAGGCTCGCCGGAAATCGTCCGCTTAGGTGGGCAAGACCGCCGGGAGTCGCTTAGCGACCCAGGCGGGTTTATTTTTTGCAGGGATTGGATACCCACTGCCAGGTTGAAAATTAGTGGGAAATTCCACCACGGGTTGCCATTGACGCGAACCTTTCGGCGCAAAAGCTCGGGTTCGCTGATGACCGAGTCGCTCGCCTCCGTTTCCACCGAACACTTGCAAACCCCGATGCAATGGGTTTGGGCGGTTTTGCAGATCCTCGCAATCGACGTTGTCCTGGCCGGCGACAACGCGGTGGTCATTGCCCTCGCGGTGCGCCGGCTCGACAAGCGGGAGCGGATGTGGGGCATCCTGATCGGATCGGGAATGGCAGTGGTGTTGCGGGTCGGACTGACGTTTGTGGCGGCGCAATTGCTCGCGATCAATTACATCAAGCTGATCGGCGGGCTGTTGATCCTGTGGATTGCAGTGAAATTGCTGGCGGACAATGGAGGTGACGAGGAAGGCAAGGGGGAGGCGAAAAGCCTCTGGCAGGCCGTGTGGTTGATCACGATGGCGGATATCACCATGTCGCTCGATAATGTGCTGGCGGTGGCGGGCGCGTCCAAGGGGAGTTTGGGCCTGCTGCTCTTTGGCCTGGGCCTGAGTATTCCGCTGGTGGTTTTCACCAGCAATTTGTTGTCCAAGCTGATGGATCGATACCCCGTTATCATTTATATCGGTTCGGCCATCCTCGGCAAAGTGGCGGGCGACATGATCATGACCGATCGGTTGATTGCCGGGGCAATTCATCCGGAACCGTGGCTGATCCACACGGTCGAAGCCGCGCTCGCGGGCGGGGTGATCCTGGTGGCGCTGTTGTGGCGCAGGATGAAGCGCAAAAATACAGCCTGAGCTGGCGAAATCGTTGACATCGGTTTCAGTGGGCTTTTGCAACTTTGCCCGCCATGAATCGTCGCCTGCTTCAATCTCTCTTTCTCTCGGTTGTTTTTGCACTCACATCCTGGGCGCAGGATCCGGCCGCGGCCCCGGCTTCAAAACCGGCGGAGGCGGTTTCCACCGATGCGGCAACCAAGGCCAACTCCACGGCGGCTGCGGCTGTCGTCACCACGACGAAAGTGCCGCCGACGCCGGATTTTCTCGAGCATCTGGTGGACGAGACGCTGAGTCTCTTTGACGTTAAAAACAGCGGTAACACCTGGGTTCATTTTGGCATCGCCGCCTTGTTTGTGGTGCTGGCGTTGCTGCTTCGACGCGTGGTGACGACGATTATCTTTAATTACCTGAAGAAGCTGGCGTCAAAGACCGAGACAACCCTGGACGACAAATTATTCCCCGCGCTCGAAGCACCGGTCGCCACTTTCATTCTGCTCGTCGGTATTTTCAGCGCCTTGAAGGTGCTCAAGCTCTCCGTGTCGAGCGACGTTGCGGTCGGTTACGGTTCCACGGTGGCGTTTTCGCTGGTGCTTTTTTGGGGATTGCTCCGGGCGTTTAGCGCTTTGCTGGATCATGCGCATGAGATCGCGCTGGCGAAAAACCTCAGCATCGCGGCATTCATGCCGTGGATCAAAAAGACGCTCGTCGTCGTATTCGTGACTTTCGGTGTGTTGATGGTGGCGCAGAGCCTCGGGGCGGATGTGAAGGCGTTTCTCGCCGGTCTCGGCATCGGCGGCCTGGCCTTTGCGCTCGCGGCGCAGGATACGATTGCGAATCTGTTCGGCTCGATCGTGGTGGCGATCGACCAGCCGTTCAAAGTCGGCGAGGCAGTCAAGATTGGCTCGAGCGAAGGAACGGTGGAAGATATCGGGCTTCGGTCCACCAAGCTGCGGACTCCGGGACGCAACCTGATCGTGATTCCCAACAAGACGGTTGCGGCCGAAGCGATCATCAACAACTCACGGTTTACCGGACGCCGGGTGGAGCAGGTGATCGGCCTGACCTACGATACCAATGCGGTCCAAATGGAAGCGATCGTGGCGGATATCCGCCGGATCATCACGAGCGAGGAGGAAGTGGATCCGAGTTCAGTGCACGTCTACTTTCGCGACTACAGTGCGTCGTCACTCGACATCTGGCTCGCGTATAATGTGAAGAGTGCGGACTTCGCCAAATCCATGGCGCTCCGCCAGCGGATCAATCTGGCGATCATGCGGGCGACGCAACAACAAGGACTGAGTTTCGCCTTTCCGACGCAGACGCTGCATTTGCCCGATGCGATCACTGACAAAATTGCCGGCACATCACCTGCACTGGGTGCGGATAAGAAATAGCTCCGAAAGGAGTCCGAATGAAGGGCGTTAGTCCAGCGTCTGCCGGTAACGTTTGCCACCGACGGCCATGGCGACGGTGAAGAAAATCAGCAGCGGCCACATTTCACTGGCGATCTCCGTGAATCC
>JBEHXD010000036.1:0-19750 GCA_048498875.1 Verrucomicrobiota bacterium | reverse complement strand
AGCGCCTGGATTAACGGAGGCGTCGCCGGTCATCATGCCGACGTTCTCCGGACCGAAATCGCGGCACAGACTCAGGAATTTTTCGTTGACCAGCGCCTTGATCGGGCACGTGTACACCGAGCGCTGGCGGGCGCAGAGGGCTTTGAAGTGAAGCGCGGCGGCAACGAGCGATTTTCCCGATCCGGTGGGCGTGTTGAGAATTACGTTTTTCCCCGCGAACAGCTCCAGAATTGCCTCCTCCTGCTCGGGATAGAGCGTGATGCCTTTGGCGGACATTGCCGCGAGAAACTTATCCAGCACGGCGTCCGGATCGGGCGATCCGGGCAACGGGGCAAGGGGAGCGACAGGGGACGATGACACGGTCCCACAACGACGACTCGCTTCCGGAGAGACAAGTCCGGAGCGCAGATTCCCGCGATCAGCGGCGACTCATTTGACCTCACCCAGGATGATCAGCGGAGCGAGCCTCACCGTGCCTTCGCGATCACCCGGGCGGTCCACCTGGAGTCCATCGATTTTCCGGCCGAAATAGTTTCCCCCCGCGGCACTCATGCGGGTCATGGCGGTTTTAAAATTTTGTCCGGGAGACCGCATGTTGAGATAAAGCGTCCAGACCGGACGCTGTCTCTGTCCGGGAGAGGCTTTTCCATGAAACTCGTACGCCTTGATGATGATGAAATACCGTTCCTCCTCGAGATTGGCGCGCAGAGTAGCTTCCTGCACAGTCGGCATCGCGTGGTTGCTCAAGTGCCGCAATTCCTGGGTATAACCAAGAAGTTGGGCGTTGTTTGCCCCCGTGGAATCCCGGTCGAGGTCGTCGGTGAGGCGCTCGGCCTGGTCAAATCCCGTCTGTACTGTGGCTTCGGAGCCGATGTTTAACCGGTCGGCGAATCCTCCTCCCGCGGCCATGGTTTCGTTGAATTGCCGCTGCTGCTCCCTTTGTTCTGCCCGATCGAGCGAGGGGTTGATGCTACTGCGCATGCTGTCCAACGTGACGCGGGGCATGGTCGTGCCCCAATGCACGATCAGCAACAGGTCGGCGTTGGCCACATCCTGGGTGGGCAGGTAATTGCGTCGGGCCAGTTCGGGTGCGAGATACTCGGCGATCTTGCGGAAAGGCAACCCGTCGATGGAGTGGTCGACGGTACTGCCCTCGTAAAACCTGCCAGCGGCGAAGACGTATGTTTCCTGACGGGGTTTTCCGTCGGCTTCCCGGCGCTTCACGTAATCAGAATTGGCCCACGCGTTGATGGTGACATGATTGTCGGCGAAGCCGCAGGCGGCACTTAAGCATAGCAATGCGCAATGGAGTAAACCACAGCGAGGGGTAGGCGCCCGTCTTTCCATGAAGTGAAACGGTTAAAAGGAGCCGGTTTCACCGTCAAAACGAAATTTCTCTTTTCGGGCAGGTGGCGCCCATGACCGGACAGGAGGTTCGCCGGCGAGTCGGAGAAGAAGTGGGAAGCGGTTGACCCAACCTTCTTTTCGACCAATGGGATTCCAGAAAGATCAGGCGTGCACGCCGGGTGATGATAAAAGAGACGCTACTTATTCTTACTGTCAGTATGATTTGAGGCCGCTTGTGCTTTCCGAGGACGGTCGATTCGTACACGGTTCGCCCAACCCCTTTCGATTCCACGTTCCATGATTGGCAGTCTTCACCCCCTCGATCTCTTCATCATTGTCGGTTATCTGGTCGCGGTTGTCTACATCGGCAAACGCGCATCGAAGGGAACAAACAGCGAGGATGGTTTTTTTCTGGCGGGACGGAAACTGGGCAAGCTGTACCAGTTCTTTCTGAATTTCGGCAACGCCACCGAACCGCAGGGCGCGGTGAGCACCGCGAGTTTTGTTTTCCAGCAGGGCGCGCCGGGATCGTGGCTTTCGTTCCAGACCGTGTTCATGAATCCGTATTTCTGGTTTATGAACGTGTGGTTCCGGCGCGTGCGGCTCACCACGCTGGCGGATTTGTTTGAAACGCGTTTTGGTGGCCGGGGATTGAGCATGTTCTATGCGCTTTTCCAGATCATCGTCGCCTGCGTGTTTTTGGGTTTTGGCAACGTCACGGCCTATAAAATCGCATCGTCGCTGGTGGTGAAGCCCGAGGCGGAATGGACCCAGGTGGAACGCGCCTCGGTTGACGGCTATCACGAGTTGCGTGCGCTGGAAAGGCAGGTGGCGGCAGGTTCGTTGCCGGCGGACAAGGCGGACCGACTGGATACCCTGCGTGACCGGAGTGCCCGGGGCGAACTGCACAGCTATATCACGATGCTCAACGACATCCTCTTCTACGTGGGATTCTCGGTGATCATCGGTGCCTATATCGTGATGGGCGGGATGTCGGCGGCCGCAGTCAACGAAGGCCTGCAAAGCATATTGATCATCGTTTTTTCGCTGCTGCTCATCCCCACGGGCTTGAACGCGATCGGGGGCTGGCATGCCCTGGGGGAAAAAATTCCCGCCAGGATGTTTGATCTTTTTGGAGCGGCGGGATCGGACCAGTTTTCCGTGGTCGCGCTGGGAGCCATTCTTCTCGTCAGCATCGTTCAAAATGCCGGGCTCAGCCACAACATGGGGATTTGCGGTTCGGCCAAAAATGAATTTGCGGCGCGCTCCGGAGTTTCCGGCAACTATCTCAAGCGGCTCATGATCATCCTCTGGGCGTTTGCGGGATTGATTGCCGTGGCTCTGTTCGGCGTCGGCGGTCTGGCCGATCCGGATGCCACGTGGGGTGCGCTTTCAAACAAATTGCTCGGACCCGGTCTGATTGGGCTGATGCTCGCCGGTGTTCTGGCCGGTACGATGTCGACGCTTGCGGCCAAGGCCCTCGCGATTTCCTCCCTGTTCGTCCGCAATGTTTACCGGCAGATCTGGCCCGGTATTACCCAGCAGCAGGGGGTTTTTTATGCCCGCTGCACGATCATTGTGGTGCTCGCTCTGGGCACGGTTTCAGCGTGTTTGATGGGAAGTTTCTTCTCGGTGGTGAAACTGGTGCTGACCGTTAACATTCCCTTTGGCGCCGCGGTGCTCACGATTTTCTTCTGGCGGCGGGTCAATGCCCCGGCGGTGTGGGCGTGCGTGATTCTCTCCACGATTTGCATCCTCGCGATCCCGGTGATGGCGGTGAAATCCTCCAGCCTGCGAACGAATCCGTCGCTGGTGGAGGTGGCGACCGGACCGAATGGCAAGCCCGAGGCGGTTTATTTCGACGCGGTGGTGCACGAAAATCCCAGCGACTTGACCAGCCGGCTCGTCGGCAGCGGACGCTTCAACTTTGAATGCTGGGTACTCAACAAGCTCGGTTTGAACGTAGCCGCGCTCACCCCGAACCAGCGTTTCACCGCCACCTTTTTCTTCGACGGACTGTTTCCGTTTGTCGTGTTGATCGTGGTCAGCCTGCTTACCCCGCGGACGGATCCGCAGCGGGTTGCGGTGTTTTATGGCACCATGAAAACCCCCGTGGGTGAGACTCCCGAGCTCGAAGCCGCGGCGATCGAAGAAACCCGGCGCAATCCCTCACGGTTTGATCACACCAAGTTGCTCCCCTGGTCTAACTGGGAATTCTGCAAATGGGATCGCGTCGATACGATCGGGTTTGCCATCTGCAGCGCGCTGTCGGGAGCGATCGTGCTTTTGTTCGTGGGCGTCCTGAAGTGGGCGGCGCCGTAAGTTCGCAGGTGGAACCCGGCCTCCGGACGGGTTTGCTTGCAAACGGTGTTGAATTAAACCCGCCCGGAGGTCGGGTTCCACCGCGTTTTACGCGACGCGATCAGCGTTCGCGATAGCGCTTGCGCATGGCTTCGGCGACGCTTGGAGGAACGAATTTGCCCACGTCGCCGCCCAATTTGGCGATCTGTTTCACGAGGGAGGAACTTGTGTAGCTGTACGCTTCGTTCGGCATCACGAAAAGCGTTTCGATGTTGGGCTCCAGGTGCCGGTTCATGAGCGCCATGTTGAACTCGAATTCAAAGTCGGAAAGAGCCCGCAGGCCGCGGATGATGGAGTGGGCCTTGCGGGCCCGCGCGAATTCCACCAGCAATCCCTCGAAGCTTACCACGTCCACGTTTTTAATGTGACCGACATTGATGCGCACCAGTTCGACCCGCTGATCGGGGGTAAAAAGCGCGTTTTTGGTCGAGCTGATCGCCACGGCTACGGTGACGTGCTCGAACAGCTTCGCGGCACGTTCCAGCACATCGAGGTGCCCATAGGTGACCGGGTCGAAAGTGCCGGGATAAATGCAAAGTTTCATGGACCAGGCCGCAGGATTGTCATCAACCCCGCGATGGCGAGGAAGTTTTGGCGAGTTAAATCAAGGGATTGCCAACGGCCGGGGCGCCCGATCCACTGCCTTTCATGCGTTTCACCCTGGCCAACTGGCTTACTGTTTCCCGGATTCCGGCGATGTTTGCCATCGTCTGGCTGATGAAACGCGATTTTGACTGGGCGCCTACGATCACCTTCTGGCTGTTTATTGCCGCGGCGTTGACGGATTGGTTTGATGGGATGGTGGCCCGGGCGCGCGGTGAGGTTTCCTCGTTTGGCCGGTTTATGGACGCGGTGATCGACAAGGTCATGGTGATCGGCCTGATGATCGCGCTCGTCGATGACGACTACTTCATGGGCTACGATGCCTTTGCCATGATGCTGCTCCTCTGCATTCTGGGTCGGGAGTTCGCCATTTCCGGCATGCGCATGGCGGCGGCGACGAAAGGAGTGGTGGTCGAGGCCGACATGGGAGGCAAAGTAAAGACGTTCGTTCAGCTCAACGCGATCGGCTGGCTGCTCGGTTCCCGGATGATGGACAAGGATTTTGGGCACCTTTTCCCGGGGGATGAGCGCTGGATCATCACGGGAATCCAGTATGGAGGCATGGGACTCTATTTTCTCGCGGCGATTCTGACGATCACCTCGGCGATTTCGTATTTCCGCCGGCACGGGCACGCGGTGCTGGAGTAACTGCTGGTTGCGATGATTTCGTCTCCGCCGAAATGGTTGAGGATTTTACCCAAATGGCTCGTGGTGGGTACATCGACGTTGGGACCGGTGGGCACGAAACTGCCGGCACCCGGAACGTGGGGATCGCTGGCGGGAATACTTTATACGCTCGTTTTCTTCCGGCGGCTGGGCTGGGAGCAAACCGTGGTCTGGACGGTGATTTTTAGTTTTGTCGCGGTCCTGCTGACCGGAGAGGCGGCGCGGCGCATGGGCCGGAGCGATCCCGGAGAAGTGATCCTCGATGAGTTTGTCGTGATGCCGCTGGTTTTCCTGGGCTGGCATGCCGGATATCCCGGACGCCTGCCGGATTGGGTGGTGATCGGGGCTGGCTTCGCGCTCTTCCGTTTTTTCGACATTTTAAAACCCCTGGGGATTTCCCGTCTGCAGCGCTGGCCGGACGGGTGGGGGATTGTCGCCGACGATTTCGTGGCGGCGCTGGCGGCCTGCGGTGCGCTCCATCTCGGAGCGTGGGCCTGGGCGTTGCGTTAGAAGGATCCCGGAAAAATAAAAACACACTTGACGGAAGCCTTTTTTGCTTACACTACCTTTATTAATAAAGGTAGCTTGTTGCCAAACACTCATGAGCATTGAAGAAAAATTCTCCTCCATCCGAAAGGGCATGCTGGAATTTCTCGTGCTCAAGATCATCGCCGCGGACCACGTCTACGCAGCCGACATTTTGCAGGACTTGAACGCAACCGACTTTGCGACGCAGGAAGGCACGCTTTATCCGTTGCTCAGCAAATTACGGCGGGAGGAACTCGTGGACTACGAGTGGAAGGAGTCGGAATCCGGTCCGCCGCGGAAGTACTACAAGCTGACCGCGAAAGGGCGCGAACAACTGAAGGACACTTTGGAGCACTGGCAGAAGATCAATAACACCGTGAAAAGTCTCGGGCAAAAATAAGCGCAGCAACGAAACGGAGCACCATTCCATGAACCGGGTAATCATCATCAATCTGAACGGCATCGCGTACCAATTGGAGGAAAATGGCTACGACGCTCTCCGCACGTATCTCGACAACGCGTCGCGTCGCCTGGAGGGAAATCCGGATCAGGCGGAAATAATCGCGGACATCGAACAGGCGATCGCGGATAAATTCCGGGCCGTGCTTGGCGCGAATAAGAATGTGGTGATGACAAAAGAGGTGGAGAGTGCGCTGGCGGAGATGGGGCCGGTGCAGGATGGAACGACGGAGGACGCTTCCACCAACCCGGGCAAATCGGCGGGTCCGGGCGACGGGAGCAACCGTGGGAACGCGAATGCCCAAGCGGACCGCGAGAAAAGCCCGGGGGCGATCCGGAGGCTCTACACCATCAGTGAAGGCGCGATGTTTTTTGGGGTATGCAACGGCCTGGCGGCGTTTTGGAAAATTGACGTCACGCTCGTGCGCATTCTGTTTGTCTGCCTCACCCTGATGTGGGGCATGGGTTTTTTGATCTACCTGATCATGGCATTCATCATCCCTTCCGCGGAAACTCCATCGGAAAAAGCGGCCGCATTTGGCGCCTCCGCCACCGCCCAGGAATTCATTCGTCGTGCGAAGGACGGGTATTACGAAGGCATGAAGTCGCTCAACGACCGGGAGGCCCGCCGGGAGTGGAAACGAAAATTCAAGCGGGATATGCGCGGTTGGGGACACAAGTTTCAGTACGATATGCAGCGCTGGCAGCAGCACTGGTCGAGCCAGCATCCGCGCCACGGCGTTGGGCCGGCGTTTGCGGCGCCGTTCTTTTCACTGCTTGGTCTGGCCATCACCTTGATCGCGGTGTTCGCCATCTACTCGCTGGTGACCGGCGGAGTGGTCTTTGGCATTGGGCTGCCAACTGGTGTGCCGCTGTGGGTGGGCGTGGTCTTTTTGCTCGTGATCTGGCGCTGTGTCGCCTGGCCGCTCAAGGCCATGCGCTGGCACGCGTGCTATGGCGGACATTATCCCCATGGCGGACCGTTTGGTGGGTTTGGCGATTTTATCGGGGGCGTGGCGATGATCGTGCTCATGGTCTGGCTCGCCGATCACTATATTCCGCAGTTTCACGAGGCGTTGAAACAGCTGCCGCCGTTGCTTCACCGGGCGATCGATTCATTGCAGGGCTGGCTCGAGAAACGGTAGGCGGGAGGTCAGAAAGCAGCAGGATGGGTGATCGGTTTTGTACCGACGCGGAAATCGGGGTTTCCTTGATGGCTTTTTTCAGAGGGGAAACGGCTCATGGGGTTGCGAGCGGCTTTCTGCGCTCGACTCGATTCCCCGCTTGATAAGGAATGAGGGATCGCCCGCTAACCGGCGGGCTTTGAATTTTACCGATCCCGCATGGTTCGCGCCAATCCCGCCGCTCCAGCATCCCCTGCCGAAAAAGGCAGCTTACTCCACCAAACCGCTTTCAGCCGGATGCTGCGTCGCGCCACCGTCACCTTGTTGGCGGCCTTGGGTGTGCCGCTTTTGATTGCCTTGGGCCTGGCGGTATACATGCGGGATTCCGCCCGGTGGGTGGATCACACCGAACACGTCATCGGGCAGGTCAACCGGCTTGAAAAACTGCTGGTGACGATGCAATCGGGTTTTCGGGGTTACCGGTTGATGCGTGATCCGGCGCTATTGCAACCCTTCGAAGCAGCCCGCGCCAAATTCGGTCCGGAACTGGGGCAGTTGCGCGACCTGATGGCGGATAATCCGGTCCAGCAAAAACGCGCGGAGCAGTTTGATGCCGAGGCCAACGAATGGCTGAAGATGGCCGACGCCACGCTCGACCGTTTGAAGGCGGGGGGCTCGCCTGAAAGTGAACTGACGTACCTGCAGGCCTCCCGCAAAATGATCAACGCGGCCTTGGAAAATGCCGAGGCGATGCTGATCGGGGAAGAGCAGTTATTGTTCGCGCGTCGGGCGAGGCTGAACCGGGTAACGGTGGGCATTGGTGTGCTGTTTGCCGTCGCCGCGGCCTTTGGCATTCCGGTGCTTTCCTTCTGGCTGCGGAATTTGTTGCGCACGATCAATGGCTCGTATCAGGAAAGTCTGCAGGCGGCGGTGCGGCGCGCGACCGAGCTGGAAGTAACCTTGAATTCCATCGGTGATGCGGTGATCGCCACCGACGCGCAGGGCATGGTGGAATTTTTAAATCCCGTGGCGGAAACGCTCACCGGCTGGACTGGCGCGGAAGCCCGCGGGCGACCGCTGCACGACGTTTTTGTCATCTTCAGCGAGGATACGGGAGCGGGGGTGGAAAACCCGGTGGGCCGGGTGTTGCGGGAAAATGTCGTGATCGGACTCGCCAACCACACGGTCCTGCGCTCGCGGGGAGGGAGGGAATATCCGATCGAGGATTCCGCCGCGCCGATCCGGGGCGCGAATGGCGACGTCCTCGGTGTTATTCTCGTGTTTCATGACGTTGGCACACGACGGGAGACCGAGCGATTGCTCGAACAAAGCGAGCGGCGGCTTTCATTTCTCAACGATCTCGGGGAATCCACGCGTTTGCTGGTGGATCCCGTGGAAATCATGACGATTTCAACGAGGATGCTGGGACAATACCTGCATGTTTCGCGCTGTGCGTATGCGGAAGTCGATCTCGACGGCGACCGGTTTACGATCTGGGAAGACTACACCGATGGATGCGCGAGCACCGCCGGTGACTATCGGCTCGAATTGTTTGGTCCCAAGGCGGCGACGGAAATGCGTTCCGGTCGCACATTGGTGATCCGGAATGTCGCCGCTGAGCTCGAAGGCGATCCGGGGGCGGTGATGTTTCATGCCATCGGCGTGCGGGCGATTGTCTGCCGTCCGCTGGTGAAGCACGGGCGGTTGCGGGCCATGATGGCGGTGCACCAGACCAGTCCGCGGGTCTGGACCCTGGCCGAAATAAAATTGATCGAGGATGTGATCGAACGCTGCTGGTCCACAATCGAGCGGGCCCGAGCCGAGGTGGCGGTGCGTGAAGCCAAGGCCCAGGCGGAGGATTTTGCGCGCGGGCTGGCGGAGTCGGCCGAGCGTTTCCGGCTGATCGCGGGCGTGGTGTCGATGCAGGTGTGGACGGCGAAACTGAACGGTGAATTCGATTATGCGAACCACGAGTGCGCCCAATATTTTGGGGCCGACATTGACCGCGAGATTCTGGGCAACGCCTGGTCGCAGTTCGTTCATCCCGAGGACCGGCCATTCGCTTTGGACAGCTGGCTTTCGTCCCTTTCCACCGGATTGCCCTACCAGGCGGAATTCCGCCTGCGCAACCGCCTGGGTGCCTACCGGTGGTTTCTGGTCCGTGCCGTCGCGATGCGCGACAGCCAGGGGCAGATTGCAAAGTGGTTTGGCACCAACACCGACATTGATGATCTGAAGCGGGCGCAAGGGGAGGCGGAGCGCGCCAGCCGCGCCAAGGACGATTTTATCGCGGCACTCTCGCATGAGCTGCGTACCCCGCTGACTCCCGTGTTGATGACGGCGGCGGCCCTGCGCGACGATGCGCGCCTACCGGTGGAAGTGCGGGAACAACTGGGCATGATGGAGCGCAACATCGCCCTCGAGGCGCGATTGATCGACGATCTGCTCGACCTGACCATTATCGCGCGCGGCAAACTTCACCTCCGCGCGGCGCCGGTGGACGCGCATTCCCTGATCGGCCTGGCGGTGGAGATCGTGCGCGATGACGCGCGCCTGAAGGATATTTCGATCGAACGCCATCTCGATGCGCCCCGTTCCGGATTGATGGCGGATCCGGCCCGTTTCCAGCAGGTGATCTGGAATCTGTTGCGCAATGCCGTGAAGTTCACGCCGCGTGGTGGCGTAATCAAAATCAGCACGAATGAAAACGAGGACGTCAGGGGAACGCGGTGGCTGACCATTACGGTTTCCGACTCGGGAATTGGCATCGAGCCGGCGATGCTGGAGAAGATTTTCCGTCCCTTCGATCAGGGGGGATTAACCGGAGATCATCGGTTCGGCGGCGTGGGGCTGGGCCTGGCAATTGCCCGCGCGGTCGTGGATTTGCATGGCGGACGCATCAGCGCACGCAGCGAAGGTCCAAACCGGGGGGCCACGTTCATCGTCGAGTTTCCCGGCGCGACGAAACCGCCGCAGGGAGTGATCGAACCGACCCAGCTTTCTCTGCCGATTCCGTCGTCGGTCTCCACGCCGCCCATGCCGCTGCCGACTCCCGTGTCCCGTGCTCCGCTCAAATTACTGCTGGTGGAGGATCACGAGGCGACCTTGCAGGTGTTGCTGCGTCTGCTGACGAAGGAAGGGCACCAGGTGACCGCGGCACATTCGGTGGCGGGTGCGATTGCCGCGACCGAGGACGGGAAGTTCGATCTGGTGGTATCCGATCTGGGGTTGCCCGACGGGACCGGGATTGAACTGATGAAAAAGCTGCGCGCTTTGCACGGACTGCGCGGGATTGCGCTCAGTGGCTATGGGATGGAGGACGATCTCGCCCGCTCGCGCGACGCCGGTTTCATCGCGCACCTCATCAAACCGGTCGACTTCGCCCAGTTGAAACGGGCGCTGGAAGTGCTGGGTTGATTGCCCGGTTTACTCGCGAAAACCTGGTTCGCCCCAATCTCCGTGATAAAGCCAAGGCGTTTTTCCGAAGCGGAAAAACGGTTTCCGTCGAAACAGGTTTTAATAAAACACATTCCGATCCAGTGACCGATATTGGATAGCTTCGAGCAGGTGGGGTGATTCGATGCGCTCGGAAGAAGAGAGATCGGCGATGGTGCGGGCGACTTTCAGGATGCGGTCGTAGGCCCGCGCGGAGAGCGACAACTGCTCCATGGCATTTTGGAGGATGTCGCCGAGGCGGGAGTCGATGACGCAGAATTGTTTTACCTGTGATACGGACATGCGTGCGTTGGCCGTGCTTTTCCCACGGGCGAAGCGACTGAGTTGAATCTGTCGGGCACCGGCGATCCGTGAGCGAATGATTGCAGAGGATTCGCCCGGCCGGTTGTTGCGCAGTTCAGTGATCGAAAGCGCGGGCGCTTCCACGTGAAGGTCGATGCGGTCCAACAGCGGACCGCTGATGCGGGCGCGGTAGCGCTGGATTTGCGCGGGAGCGCAACGACATTCATGTTTTGTATCCCCCAAATAACCACAGGGGCAGGGATTCATGGCGGCAACCAACATGAAATTGCAGGGGAGGGTGATCTTGCCGGCGCTGCGTGAAATGGTGACCTGGCCGTCCTCGAGCGGCTGCCGGAGTACTTCGAGTGCGGAACGTTTGAATTCCGGCAGTTCGTCGAGGAACAGCACGCCATGATGGGCGAGGGAAATTTCACCCGGGCCGGGAATGGCTCCGCCACCCAGCAGCCCGACGTCGGATATGGTGTGATGCGGCGTGCGGGACGGACGTTGCAGAAAATGCAGTCCGGTTTGCATCGTCTGGCCCGCCGCGGAATGGATCCGCAGGATGTCGAGGTATTCGTCGAGTGTGGGCTGGGGCATGATGCCCGGAATCCGTTTGGCGATCATGGATTTTCCCGAGCCTGGTGGACCGATCATGATCAGGTTGTGCGATCCCGCGACGGCGACTTCAATGGCGCGTCGCACATTGTGCTGCCCTTTGATCTCCGCGAAATCGGGTCCGGCGGCATCGTGATCAGGCCCGGCGCTCGATGCCTGGGGCGCGCCCAGCGGTAACAATGAGATCGCTCCGCTCAGAAACCGGTTCGCCTGGTCGAGTGACTTGATTTCGTAGACCGCGAGGCCTTCGACGAGGGCGGCTTCCTGGGCGGCGACCGGAGGAAGCAGGATGGCTTTTTTTCCTGTTTCGCGGGCGAGTACGGCCATGGCCAGTCCGCCCTTGATGGGCCGGGTGGCCCCGGAGAGGCTGAGTTCCCCGGCGATCAAATATTCCCCGAGGGTTTCGCAGGCCAGCTGGCCGGTGGCGACGAGGATGCCGAGCGCGATGGGCAGATCGTAGATGGCGCCTTCCTTGCGCAGATCGCCGGGAGCGAGGTTGATCGTCGTGCGCGTGCGTGGCATCCGCAGTGCGGAATTGCTGAGCGCGGAAAATACGCGATCCTCGGACTCTTTGACCGCGGCATCGGGCAGGCCGACGAGGATGAGATTGGGTACGCCGGATTCGCCCGTGTTGACTTCAACCTGCACGGAAACGGCATCGATGCCCAGCAGCGCTGCTGAGCAGACAGTGGCTAACATGTAACTGGAATCTGAAGGGATTAGTTCTTCCCCGATCTTTCCCGCACGAGTCGCCGCACTTCCGCAATGTTGGCTTCGACTGCCTGCAAGTAAGGATTGGGTTGGCCCGCTGTCGTCAAATAGCGATGGACTGCGCCCGCTTCAAAGTCGAGCAATGGTCGCACATAATTTTCCCAGAAGCGCGGGGTCTTTTCCATCAGCTCGTTGAGCTCATGATACGTCCGTTTTTGCTGCGGTACGTGTTCAAACTCGAACGCCTCTTCAAACTCCCCGAAAAGCATCGGCAGTTCGCCCACGTAATCCGACGCGCTCATCTGGCCGAGATAATCGGCGGTCACGAGGATGAAGGCGATGATCCGCGCGTTCTCGCGACTGAAGGTCATCTGACTGATTTTATTTTGCGGTCCGGTGCAGCTGATCGCAGCGCATACGTCCTCGATTTCCGCCGGCTTGAAACCCACTTTAGGTAGATAACTCCGGGCGAATTCACAGCTGCGGCTCTCGTGGATCAGCGTGTACTTGGCCCCGGTGCCATCGGCGTCATCGGCGTGTTTCAAATAGCCGGTGTCGTGCAGCAGCACGGCGACGAGGGCGAGTTCCCAGTCACGGGCCGACAACACCGGTTTGTCTCCGCTGTGGTGACGGCCTTCCAAAATCTGGATCAGGCACACGGTGGCCTGGAGCGTATGCTCGTAGTCATGATAATGCATGTCGATGGCCAGGTAACCCGGATACCTGCCGGCAAACATGTCGGTGACGTCCGCGAAGAGCCGGTCGAGCAACGGAAAACTCGCTTGCGCCGAAATCAGCGCGAAAGCGTTTTTCGCTGCGGCCAGGACGGCCGCCGGACTCTTTGTATCAATCGCGTGAGGAGCCATTAAGTTGCACTTAGAGATAGGGGTTGCTCCCTAGCCGGCAAGCCCATTGTCTGAGCCCGAAAACGATGCGTAGCGGAGCCAATCTGATCGTGGGACTTACAGGAGGCATGGGATGTGGAAAATCAACGGCTGCCCGTTTTTTCGTCGAGCGTGGGTTTTTGCCGGTCGATTCTGACGCCATGGTACATGACCTCTTGTTCGGTAACGAGCAAGTCATTCAGGCGATCCGTGAACGATTTGGCCCGGGGGTCTTTGAGGCGGATGGCCGGATCGCCCGTGAACGGCTGGGCGAAAGAGTTTTTGGGGATGCCGAAGCCCTGGCCTGGCTGGAGGAGCAGCTCCACGGAAGATTGTACGCGCAGTGGCGGGACACGTTTGCGAAAAGCGACGGACAGGCGTTTATTGTGGAGGTGCCGCTTTTGTTCGAGAAAGGTTTGGAAAATTGGTTTGATTTCATCGTCTGCGTGACCACAGAGTCGTTCCTGCAATTGAGGCGGCTGGAGCAAAAGGGCATACCCCCGGAGCTCGCTCAACAGCGCCTAGCCAAGCAACTGCCACTGGCCAAAAAATGCGAGCTGGCAGACCATGTTCTCCTTAACGACGGTACCCCCGAATTTTTGCGAGAACAGGTCAATGCCCTGGCTGACCGCCTCTTGAACTAAAACCTGTCCGGCCTCACCGGCCGCATTTAAATGGAAGTCCCCCCTAAATCCGACGAGGAAACCTCTAAGCCTGCCGCGAGCGACGATTCCGCTCCCGCCAAAAAGACCACGCGCTCGCGGTTGGTTCGTGGCAAGAAAGCTTCCGACAAGCCGGCGGCCGAAAAGCCCGCCCCCAAGACTTCCCGCAAGAAGAGCGCGCCCAAGGAAAAAGAGGTGGCCGCGTCAAGCAAAGCCGAACCTGAGCTTTCATTTCACCCCGAGCCGGCGCCCTACACGCCGCCCCCTCCACCGCCGGCGCCCGAACCCAAGCCCGCGTACGTGGCCGAGCCCGAACCGGCTCCGACACGCGAACCGGCACCCGCCCAGGAGACAAATTATGAGTCGTCCAGGCAGCAGGGAGATCAAGGCCAGTCCTCAGCTCCATCAGCTCCCCAGGCGGAAAACAGCGCACATCAGGATCACTCCGCTCAAGGCGGCGACGGAGGATATCACGAAGGGGGTGGTGGCGGTGGACATCATCAAAATGGCGGTGGTGGTGGCGGTGGTCACTTCCAGCAGCACGGCGGAGGAAAATTTAATCGGCGCGGCCGCGGTGGAAAACAATTCCGTGGCGGCGGTGGCGGTAATCAAGGTGGCGGCGGAGGCGGTGGTGGCGGAAAATGGGGCAATCCCCAATTTCAAGGTAACAAACACCCGGCCCAACCGTTGCCTCCGAAGGAAGTCGTGCACGTGGGAGATTTGCCCGATCCGGCACGTTTCCAAAACTTCGAGGCCATCGCCAAAGTGGCGGAGGAGATTTCCGCGGGTGGCCAGGAGCCGATCTGGTTGAACGAGCTTTATGGGCTGAACCTGTTCGATCTCACCCAGCTCGCGCGCAAAATGGAGCTTAAGTTTGAAGGCGCGCCGAATCGCAGACAGCTGATCACGCAAATTTTTGCGGCGACCATCGAGCAGAAACGCCCGATGTATGATCGCGGGTACATCGATCAGACCGATCGTGGCCACAGCTTCATTGTGCATGAGGACGTGAATTATCGGCTTTATCCCGAGGACGCGTTTCTCCCCGAAATTTTCGTGAAACATTTCGGGCTCAAACGCGGGCACCAGGTGGAAGTCCAGGTGCAGCCGCCGCAGGGGAACGACCGCTGTCCGGCAGTGGTGGCGATCCGCAAGGTGATGGGCAATGTACCCGAGGATGCGGCCAAGGTGAAGCCGTTTGAGGAGTTGACGCCCTATTATCCACTGCAACGCATCATTCTTGAACAGCAAGGTGCGAAGGACGTTTCCATGCGCATGGTCGACATCGTGACGCCCGTGGGCTTTGGCCAGCGCGGCTTGATTGTCGCTCCGCCGCGCACGGGCAAAACGATCCTCATGCAGAACATGGCCAACTCGATTGCGGCCAATTCGCCGCACGCGCGGCTGATCATTCTGCTCGTGGACGAACGTCCCGAGGAAGTCACGGATTTCAAACGCCACTGCAAAGGCGAGGTCGTCAGCTCGACCTTCGACGAAGCGCCGGAGAGTCACGTGCATTGCGCGGAGATGGTCATCGAGAAGGCCCGCCGTCTCGTGGAACTCGGCGAACACGTCGTCATCCTGCTCGATTCGATCACCCGTCTGGCCCGCGCTTACAACGCGCTCGCGTCAAACAGCGGCAAGATCATGTCGGGCGGCCTTGAGGCCAATGCGCTGCAGAAACCCAAGCGTTTCTTCGGTTCGGCGCGCAACATCGAGGGTGCGGGCAGCCTCACTATTCTCGGCACGGCGCTCGTCGACACCGGCAGCCGCATGGACGAAATCATCTTCGAGGAATTCAAGGGCACCGGCAACATGGAGCTCCACCTCGATCGCGATCTGGTCAACAAGCGCATTTTCCCCGCGATCAACATCGACAAGAGCGGCACCCGGAAGGAAGAGCTCATTTATCACCCGGAGGAGCTGCTCCGGGTTTACTCGTTGCGCCGGGCAATGCAGGGCGTGCCCGCGGCGGATTCGATGGACATGCTCATCGGCCGCCTCAAGAAAACCAAGACCAACGCAGAATTCCTGATGAGTCTTAACCGCTGACGCGGGGCCACGCGTCGGCCTGACGCTTTTGAAAACGGCCGACGATCACATCATTCAAATCGCCCTGGATCGTGGATTGATCCACGCAGATCGCCTGCGCGCGATTCAAAGCGAGAACACTGCATTACCTGCAGGCCATCCGGGAGCGGCGGGGCTGTTGGAGGTCTTGTTGCGAAAGCAGCTGGTCGATGAATCCGCCTTGATGTCGGCAATGGCGGAAGAGAGCGGGGTGCCGCGCGTGGATTTGGAGCGAGTGTCGGTTGCACCTGATCTCGTCTCAGCGGTACCCCTTTCATTTGTGCGGGAGCATCGCGTGGTGCCTTTTGCACGGGATCAGAACGTCCTCCACGTCGCGCTATCGGATCCGTTTGCGACCGAGGTCACCGACAGCCTGGCTTATCTGACCGGAATGCGGGTCAGGCCATTTCTGGCATCTCCGCGGGAAATTCGCCGGGCGATGGAGCGGCATTTCGGAGCGACGGCCGCGCCTTTTGGCGAGGATGGTTCGGATATTGCCGCGGAGTCGCCGGCCCCGGCGTCCGACGAAGGAATCGCCATTCGTAGCGCGCAGGAAAGCGCGCCGAGTGAGAATGACGCTCCCATCAACGCGCTGGTGCATGCCATCATCACTGAGGCAATTCAGCGGCGTGCTTCGGACATTCATCTCGAGCCAATGGAAAAGGCGTTTCGGGTACGGTATCGCATCGATGGCGTGTTGCAGGAGGCGTCACCTCCGCCCAAGCGCCTACAGCTCGCAATTGTTTCCCGGCTGAAAATCATGGCGAACATCAGCATTGCGGAAAAGCGGGTGCCTCAGGATGGGAGAATTCAAATCTCAATCTCCGGTCGTACGTTGGATCTGCGCGTCTCATCGCTGCCCACGGCTCATGGAGAGAGTGTGGTAATGCGCGTGCTGGATCAGGAGGGCTTGAAGCTCGGTCTGCCCGAACTCGGTTTTCTGCCGGATGACCAGCAACAATTCGAACGGCTGATCAATGCGCCCGACGGCATGGTGCTGGTGACGGGACCGACCGGCTCGGGAAAAACCACGACCCTCTACGCCTGCCTCCACCAGCTGAACCAATCGGCGCGCAAAATCATCACGGTGGAGGAGCCGGTGGAATACCAGCTTTGCGGCATCAATCAGGTGCCGGTGAACGCCACGGTGGGAATGACCTTTGCCGCGGCCTTGCGGGCGATGCTCCGGCAGGCGCCCAACATCGTGATGGTGGGCGAAATTCGGGATCGGGAAACGGCCGAGATCGCGATCAATGCCTCACTCACCGGGCATCTGGTTTTCAGTACCCTGCACACGAATGACGCACCCTCCGCGGTCACGCGCCTGTTGGATATTGGCGTGAAGCCCTTCCTCGTGTCCGCGGCGTTGCGGGCGTCGATGGCGCAGCGGCTGGTTCGTCGTAATTGCCCTCACTGTCGCCGTCCGTACACGCCCTCGTTGCGGGAATTGCAGGCGTTGCATCTGGCGTCTGATCGATTGGAAAACGCCACTTTCATGCGGGGGGCGGGCTGTATTTCATGCCAGGGAACCGGCTATCGCGGACGGATCGGAATTTTTGAAATATTTTTAGTAAATGACGAAATCCGCGCGCTCGTCAGTGGGCGGGCGAGTGCCAGCCGACTCCGGCAGGAGGCCAGAAAGCACGGATTACGCACCATGCGGGAGGATGGGATTCGCAAAGTCCTTGCGGGCCACACGACAATCTCCGAAGTTACAGGGGTTACCATTGGCGACGAGCTTTGACGACCCTCCCATAAAACTCCCCATCGCATGAGCTACGAAATGAACGACCTTCTCGAGCTGGTTGTGGACCAGAAGAGTTCCGACCTGCACCTTCAGGTAGGTGTGCCGCCGTGTCTTCGCTTGCGCGGAAGCATGACGCCGATTGATGGCCCTGAGCTGCGTCCGGAGGATACCGAGCAACTGATGCTGGCCATCACTCCCGACAATCACATCCAGAACGTCAAGTTGAACGGGGGAACCGATTTTGGTTTCGCCTTTGGCGAAAAAGCCCGTTTCCGCGTCAGCGTGTTGCGTGCGAAAGGCAACTACGGCCTCGTGCTCCGCCAGATTCCGAATCAGCTTTTCGATCTCCGCACCATTGGATTGCCGGACAAGATCAAGGAACTGTTGCATCGTCCGCGCGGACTTTTTCTGGTCACCGGCCCGACGGGTTCCGGCAAGTCCACCACGCTCGCGTCGATGGTGAACTACATCAACGAAAACCGCGACGGACATATCATCACGATCGAGGATCCGATCGAATATTATCATCCGCACAAGAAGTGCGTGGTGACCCAGCGCGAAGTGGGCGCGGACGTGCCGAGTTTTGCCGAGGCCATCAAACGCGCGTTGCGTCAGGATCCCGACGTGATCCTGGTCGGTGAGTTGCGCGATCTCGAAACCATCGAAGCGGCGATCAGCGCGGCAGAAACCGGTCACCTGGTGTTCGGCACCCTGCACACGAACAGCGCGGCGAAAACCGTCGATCGTATCGTCGACGCCTTTCCGGCGAACATGAAGGAAATGATCCGCATGCAGCTCTCCACCTCGATCATTGCCGTCATTTCCCAGTCGCTTTGCAAGAAGACCAGCGGCGGACGCATCGCGGCGTTCGAGATCATGATCAACACGTCGTCAATCGCGTCGCTGATTCGCGAAAACAAGACGTTCCGTATTCCCTCCGATATTCAGACGGGCGCGGCGCTGGGCATGATCACGCTCGATACGCATTTGATGAGCCTCGTGAATCGCGAGCTGATCGATCCCAACGAAGCGTTGGAAAAATCCCAGGATGTTAACACCATGCGGGAAAAGCTCACGACGATGGGCTTCAAGTTGACCGAAGTGTGACCTGACCTAAATTCTCATCTTTCAGGCCGCGGGCCCCGGCCGAACCACCCATGTTCGAAAGGCACGCCCGCATCCTGTTTGATTTGTTAGTGGCCGAGAATCCCGTCGCTTTGCCGGACCTGCGCGCGGCACTCTCTGAGCATGAGACGACCGGGGTTTCATTTGCTTCACTGCTGCTTGATGGCGGGCTGGTCGAAAAACCGATGTTGCTCCGGAGCGTGGCGCGCCATTTGGGAGCCGATTATATCGATCCCGTGCCGGTGGAGATTTCAGGCGAGTTGGCCTCCTGCGTCGGTGCGGCGATCGCGCGATCCCATCGGGTGGTGCCGATTGCGCAGAATGAAAAGTCGATCACCTTGCTTGCGGCGGAACCGCTGGCGCAAAATCTCGAGGAAGATCTGGCTTTTGCCTTGGATCGCAAGATTCGGCTGGCGGTTGGCGATCCCGTCGCGGTGGAGCAATTGGTTTATCGTTGTTATGGCGGAGACAAACCTGCGGAGCCGAGGGTTTCTACGCCACCAAGCCCTGCCGCCGACGAGCCGGTGGAAACAAAGGAACTCTCCGAGGCAGACATCGAAAAGATGGCCGGGCAGACTCCGATCATTCGATTTGTGAATCAGGTGCTGGCCCAGGCGATTCGCGACCGGGCGTCAGACGTTCACTTCGAGCCGTTCGCCCAGGAGTTCAAAATTCGTTATCGGATGGATGGAAACCTTCGCGAAATGACCCCACCGGCGCGTTCGCTGGCGCTGCCGATCATTTCCCGACTGAAGGTGCTCGCGAATCTCAACATCGCGGAACGCCGGCTACCCCAGGATGGCCGCATGACGCTTTCCCTCGATGGCCGGAGCGTGGACCTGCGGATTTCCACCCTGCCAACGCAAAATGGCGAAAGTGTCGTGCTGCGGGTGCTTGATCAGGCGTCGGCTCAATTGGAATTGGGGCAGCTTGGCCTGCCGGTGAAAATGCAGGCCGACATGGAGGAAATTCTACGGCGCCCCAATGGTATTTTCATCGTCACTGGCCCCACGGGCTCGGGAAAGACGACCACGCTGTACAGCGGCCTGAAACTGCTGAACACGATCGATACAAAGTTGCTCAGCGTGGAGGATCCCGTGGAGTACG
>JBEHXD010000035.1:0-19915 GCA_048498875.1 Verrucomicrobiota bacterium | reverse complement strand
AAGTAGAACCCCACACAATATAAACAGTGGCAAAAGCCACGATGACCTTCAGGGGTGAAGCGGTTTTTTTATTTAAAGAATCCATTTAATTATTTTTCGACGGCGGCGGCGCGGTAAACTTCCGGTCGGCCAGCCAGTCGTTGAAGCGGTCGATCCATGTACCGGAAGGGGGATGATTGCTGTCACGCACGCCGAAACCGTGACCGGCGCCGGCATAGATATGCAACTCGGCGGGAACTCCGGCCTTTTTGCATTTCAGATAAAACTCGGGCAGAAGTTCGGAAATGGTGGGGCGGTCCGCGGCTCCACAGGCTAGAAATGCCGGTGGAAGATCTTTCGTTACCTCAATATCCGTGCGTTGCAGCCCGCCGGGATAAATTAAACCAAAAAAATCCGGACGGGAAGACAGCCGTTCCAGCGGATCCGTCGCATCCGTTTTCGCCGGAGCGCCGCGAGTCGCCGCCAGCATCGCCACTTCCCCGCCTGCGGAAAACCCAATGATGCCCACGCGTGAAGGATCGACCTTCCATTCACCGGCACGGCTCCGCACCAGTTGGATCGCCCGTTGCGCATCGCTCAATTCATCACGATCAACCGTGTAGGCTTGGGCCGCGCCCGCCGGGGTCGCCTCATCCTTGGCCAGCCGGTATTTCAGGATAAATGCCGCGACGCCATGCTCCGCGAGCCATTGCGCGACGGCATAGCCTTCATGCTGGATCGCCAGGCGCGCGTGTCCCCCGCCCGGTGCCACCACCACCGCACAACCCGTGGCTTTGTCCGCGGCGGGCAGATACACGGTGACCGAGGGCTGGTGAATATTGGTGACGTTCGTTCCGGTGGTTTTTTCCGGCTCATTCATGCGGGCGATCGAACCGGGTGCACCTTGCGGCCAGAGGGGAATAACGGGATGATCGGAACTGGAAAGATCAGCCGCAGACGCCGACAAGGAGGCCACACAAGCCACGACAAACAGAACAGAACCACGCAGAACAAGGGGTAGATACATGCGGTCAGTTTAAGCCTTTGTGGCGCCAAACAAAAGCCCGCAACGGGCTGACAGTGCGAACCAGGCGGCGATCAACCATCACTGCCGATGGAAAAGCGCAGTTGAATTATCGAAACGACTGCTTTCATTTGCTTCTTATGCAGACCGGTTCCAAAGTAGTATGCGTCGACGATGTATTTCCCACGTGGGCGCGGGCAACGTACACGGCCTTGCCGGTGAAAGGAGTTGTCTACACCGTTCGCTCGATGTCACCAGGCCGCGGCAAGCCCCTGCATATCGTCGACGGCAAACCGGTGAAAAATGGAGCCGGTGATGCGCACCCGGAAATTTATCTTTTGGTCGAGGAACTGCGCAATCCTCCCGATCCCTTTTGCGCGGGAGCCGAACTCGGTTTCAAAGCCGAGCGGTTTGCCCCCATGGAGGAGGCCGAGAACGAAGCGACGGTGGAAGAAGAGGCCGTCATCGGCGGTTTCGCCGCCGTTCCGGGATTAAATTGATTAGCGGCTTTATCGCCACGTCAGAGCATTTTAAATCTGTGCCTGTTTTAGCGAACCACCTGACCAATCCAATTTGGCCACAAAAAGCCCAGAACTCACAAAAAAAGAAACCTGATTTTGCGCCTTCTGTGCTTTTTGTGGCTACGATTTATTTTAATCGGCTTTATTCCTTTCTGGCTTCGTAGCGATAGCCCACGCCGTGGACGGTGACAATGGCCGTGGGCTCATCGGGTTTGAGTTCCACCTTCTTTCGCAACTGGGCGACGTGCTGATCGAGGGTCCGCGTCGTACCGAAAAAATTCACACCCCACACCGCATTGAGCAAGGCGTCCCGGGTCAGCACTTCGCCCGGATGGGTCGCGAAGACCTCGGCCAATTTCATTTCGCGGGCAGTGAGCGGCGCCGGCCGGCCTTCAACTGTGACCGAAAATTTCCTGCGATCGATTTCCGCCACACCGAGTTTAAACACGGGAGGCAACACGGCTTCCGCGGGCGGCGCGGCAGTGCGCGAGCGCCTCAGCAGAGCTTCCACGCGGGCCAGCAGTTCGTGAACCCCAAACGGCTTCAGCACGTAGTCGTCCGCCCCCAGTTTCAGGCCGACCACCTTGTCCACCTCCTCACCCTTGGCGGTTAAAAACAGAATCGGCACGCGGGTGTCGGTCTTCCGAATTTCGCGGCACACGTCGTAACCGCTTTGCACCGGCATCATGACGTCGAGGATGACCAGATCGAATTTTTCCTGCGGAAACAAATGCAGCGCCTGGGTGCCGTCACTGGCGGCGGTCACGGAGTAGCCGTCGCTTTCCAGCGTGGCGATCAATCCGATCCGGATATTGGCTTCGTCCTCGGCAATGAGAATGCGTGCTTTCATGGCAAAATCAGCACGAAGGCCGCGCCGCCTCCGTCGCGGGGTTCAAACCGCAGGTCTCCACCCAATCCGCGCGCGAGCTGCCGGGCAATGCTAAGGCCCAAACCCGTGCCCGTTTTCTCGGCCGTAAGTGTGCTGTCCACGCGGTGGAACTTCTCAAAAATCTTTTCCCGGTGTTCCGGCGGTACGCCCGGCCCGCGATCGAGCAACTTGATTTCCGCCCCGCCTTCTGGCCGCGCTGTCAGGATCACGGTGACCTCTCTGCCCACACCGGCATATTTGACCGCGTTGTCCAAAAGATTGAGAACAATTTGCTCCAACGCGTCGCGATCCGTTTCCATGGTCAGCGGCTCAATCGGCATTTCCCGGTGCAGCACCAGTCCGGATTCCTGCAACCGCGGTTCCTGCGTTTCCAGCACGCGGGCCAGTTCCTGGCGCAAATCCACCCGCTGGCGGTCGAATTTCTTGTGCCCCTGCTCGAGCCGGCTGAAATCCAGCGCATTTCCCACCAGCCGCGCCAGCCGCTGGGTTTCACGGCCGATCGTGCGCAGGTATTCGCCCCGCTTGGCCTCGTCGGGCACGCGTCCCTGCTCAAGCAGTTCCGCATACAAACGAATCGTGGTCAGCGGGGTTTTGAATTCGTGTGAGACATTCCCCACAAACGAGGTTTTCTGCAGCGCCTCCATTTCGCTCCGCCGGGCCTGTCGCATCAGCAGCGAACCGCCGGCGAGAATCGCAACCACGAGGATGCCGACCAAAACCGAACCGATCAGAAAAAATCCACTGCTGCCCGAACGCGAGTAAGCCGGCGCATCAACGTACGCCACCACTTCCCAGCCGGGAAGGATCGTGGTCGCCACCGGCAAACGCACCAGCGGCGTTTCGGCATCCCGCGGAATCCAGCCGGCCTGATGCATGATGCGTCCCTTGTCATTGCGCAGCGCGAAGCCTTCGCCCGGATTGGTCTCCGCAGGCAACGCTCCTCCCAATCGACCGATCAGTGCGGGCAAATCCACCTCTACGCCGCGCACCTCGTTCAAAGACGGACGCTCAATCCAGCCCAGCAGATGCAATCGTCCGTCCGCCGTCCACGGCGTCCAGCCCGAACGCTCATTGGGCAAAGCGGCCCGGCTGTTCTCCGTCTTTTTCTCGGCCGCGTCCGCGCGGCTGGACCCGGCCGCAGGTGCGGACGAAGCGTAGTCTTTGAATTTCGAGATTTGCTGCACTTCACGGCGGGCGCTTTGAACTTTGGCGACATTTCCCGACGCCTGTTGCCTCGTGGTATTGTCCGCCTGGTTGAGTTCCACAAAGTTGTTCGACACCGCAACCGGTGCATTGACATACGCGGCGCCCAAATCAGACGCCCAAGGAGGATTAGCCTTCAACGAAGGTTCGAACCGCCGGCGAAAACCGAGGGACTCTTCGTCGGTGGCTGTGGTCGATGGCCGGATAATCCGTCCATCGACCGAGCAGCGAAATGCTTTCCGAACCAGGGGATTGTTTTTCTCCCAAAGCGATAATTCCGCATCCAAGCCCGCCACCGGCATCACCGAGAGTGCGTCCATCAACGCGGCCTGCACATCCCCGGTGAGCAGCTCGATATTTTCCACGATCAGTCCGGCGCGCGCCGAAACCGCGGTCCGCCGCGCCTCGCCCGCATAGGCCTCCTGCTCGGCAATCCGGCTCTGCTCGCGTCGCAACAACTGGATCGCAGCCACGCCCACCACCACCGAGGGAATGAGCAACAGCAGCCAGTAGATCAGGGTGCGACGCGAGGCGGAGGACACGACGGGAGGTTAAAACAAATCAGGCGGTTGAAAAGACGCGAAACGAAGCGGCCTTCGATTAGCGGGAATAACTATTAACCGACGACTGCTGGTTTTTGACCTGCTGGCTTTCCGCCCGGTAGGATTTCCGCGCCGCGTTGCCGAGTCCTTCCCGCTCGAGTTTCTCCGCCTCAGGCGCCGAGGCGGCCGCCGAGGCCTGCACCAGGGTATTGCCGTACGCATCCCCCATGACTTTCAATTCCTTGGATTGCTGGCGCATGAGCTTCGCGGCTTCGTCCCGCCGGCCGGCGTCCACCAGCGCGATGGCCTTGTCCTTGGCTACCGCCAGCGCATTCACCGCGTAATCGGCCTGCACCTGATGATTGGCCGACGCGATCACCACCTTGCTGTCGACGCTGAATTTCACGGCGCGACTCGCACTGGCCGTGGCGACCCGCTGATGCAGCACGTCTTCGAAAGTGACATTCGCGCGGGCCACTTCCCGCTCCACGCCGGATCGGGCCGAGGCGATTTCGACTTCAACGAGCGCAAATTTTTCCTGACCGCCATAAAGTTGGTTCATGGTCAGCTCGGCCTTCTGGCCGCTGATATTACCCTCGCGTCCGACGAAATTCAACGGGCGCACGCCTTCGGGAAAATCCACCGAGATGACCACGCGCCGGGCCACGACGTTCAGCACGTCACCCAATTCGGTGGCAAAAATCCCGGGCAAATCCGCACTGTTTTCGACAAAGTAGGTATTGCCATCGCTGCTTTGGGCGAGGCGGGCCATGAGATCCTCGTTAAAGCCCAGTCCCAATCCAATGGTACTGACCGCAATTCCCTGCCGCATGAGGTTGGAGCCCAAACGGCCCAGGTCTTCCGGTGTGCTGGGGCCGACGTTGGCCATTCCGTCAGAGAGAAGAATGATACGATTGACGTACTTTTCGTCCTCCATGTGCCGGCGAACCTCCAGCGCGCCCTGGTTCACCCCGCCGTAAAGTGCCGTGTTCCCCCTCGCCTCGATCCGGCAAATTGCCGTTTCCAGTTCGCGGGCATCGCCCACCCGCCGGGCGGAAACCAGCGTCTCGACCGTGGAATCAAAAGCAATCAGCGACACTATGTCGTCGGGACCCAGGCGTCGCACCAATTCGAGCGCCGCCTCCCGCGCCTTCGCGATCCGATCCCCGCTCATGGAGCCCGAACGGTCGATCACCAGCGCAAGATTCACCAGCGGTCTCGCCTCACGTCGCGGCAGCGGAACGCAATCCAGGCCAATCTTGATCACCGCGTGCTCCACGGAATCCGCCGGCAGGACGGTGCGGTCAACATCGACGTGAAGACGGACCGGTTGCGGAGTGTCCTTGGCGAAAAGCGATCCGACTCCGGAGAGAACGGTCGCGACAATCAGGGCAAAAAATGACTTTTTCATATTGGTTTCCTTGTTTACGCGTTCAGTAAACCAGAAAACCGATTCCGGGTTGTCACCCCCGGGTCAGAAGATTGTCAGGAAATTGTCAGGCTAACGCGTGACGGTAGGGCGGATTATCCTTAATCCGCCGAACGTTCGCCCGTGATGTCACTATCGAACATCATGATTTTCCCAATTATCCTGACGGCGGATTAGGGATAATCCGCCCTACCATTGTCCGATGGACCAGTCTCGCCTCAAGCGCAGCTGGAACAACCCACTTCCAACCACGTTTTTCGTGAAAACGTACGGGGCCTTAAACCGGAACAGTGAAAGCTAACCCAGGATTTGCTTGCGGACGATTTCGTCGACGAGCTTTGGATTGGCTTTGCCAGCGGAGGCTTTCATCACGGCGCCCTTGATCGCATTCAGCGATTTCTCGTTGCCGCCTTTGAAAGCTTCGGCGGCTTTCGGATTCGCCGCGATCGCATCGGCGACCCATTTTTCGAGCGCGCCGGTATCGGTGGATTGCTTCAATCCCTGGCGATCGACAATGGCGTCCGGCGACTCGCCGCTCTGAAACATCGTCACAAAAACCTCTTTGGCAATCGTGCTCGAAATCACACCTGACTCCACGAGTTTGACCAGGCTGCCAATGTGGGCGGGGCGGACCTTGCTCTCGCCAACCGCCAATTGGGCCGCCGCGAGTTCGCGCAGGAGATCGTTGGCAATCCAGTTGCCCGCCGCCTGCGGTTTGTCGCAGACCTTCGCCGTCTCCTCAAAGAAATCACTGAGCGGACGATCCGGCACCAACACCGACGTAATCGTGTACGGCAGCTGATAGGTTTCAAAAAAACGACGCTGCTTGTCGAAATGCCGCTCGGGCAGCGTCGCCTGAATGCGGGCCTTCCACGCATCGTCGACCTTCACCGGCATGAGATCGGGATCGGGGAAATAGCGGTAATCGTGCGCCATTTCCTTCGACCGGAGCGATTGGGAAGTGCCCGCCTCGCCGTCGTAGTCGCGCGTTTCCTGAACGATCTTGCCGCCGTTTTCCGTCACCGCGATCTGCCGGCGGACCTCATGGGCGATGCCGTCGCGCACATAGGAAATGGAATTAAGGTTTTTGAGTTCAACCTTGGTGCCGAGATTCGGATCACCGACCGGCCGGATGGAAATATTGGCATCGCACCGCATCTGCCCCTTCTCCATGTCGCAATCGGAGATGTCACCTTGAATGATGATTGTCTTCAGCGCAGTGAGAAACGCGAACGCCTCATCGGCGTTATGCATCGCCGGATCGGTCACGATTTCCATCAACGGCGTGCCGGCGCGATTATAGTCAACGAGTGATTCGACCGCGCCGTGGTTCAGTTTACCCACGTCCTCCTCGAGGTGAATGCGCGTGAGGGGAATGTGCTTATGCTCGCCCATCACGTTGCGCGACGGTCCCGGGAGTTCGATTTCAACGCTGCCCCCGATGCAGATCGGCTGATCGTACTGGGAAATCTGATAGTTCTTCGGCGAGTCGGGATAAAAATAATTTTTGCGATCCCATTTGCAGACCGGCGCAATTTTACAGCCGAGCAACAGGCCAGTCTTGATGATCTTGTCGAGCGCCTCCTTGTTCATCACCGGCAGTGCGCCCGGCAACGCCAGCACCACGGGATCCGTGAGCGTGTTCTCCGGCTGCCCATAGCCCGCAGCCACGCGGGTGAACATTTTCGAACGCGTGCGGAGTTGCACGTGAACCTCTAGGCCAATGACTGCTTCATATTTCATGGGAAGTAGCGGGTAGCGAGTAGTCGGTAGCGAGTAGATGATCCACCAGACATGCTCGTGAAATAAAAAGTGTGCATGGCAGGCCGAACGTCGAGGGCAAGCGAAGGCCTGTTCTTTCTACCCACTACTCGCTGCTCGCTACTCGCTACTGCTTTCATAGCTCCGGGTGTTTCGTGTGCCAATCATGCGCTTGCTCGTAGCGGTGGGCGATGGCGAGGAGGTCGGCTTCGCGGAAGGGCTGGCCGATGATTTGCAGCCCAATCGGGAGTTTGCCCGAGGTGAAACCACAGGGGATCGAAACCCCGGGCAGCCCGGCGAGGTTCACCCCGATCGTATAAATATCGCTCAAGTACATCGACAGCGGATCCGCCGACTTTTCGCCGATCTTGAAGGCGGGCGTTGGCGTCGTGGGCGAAAGCAGCGCATCGCACTCCTGGAACACGCGCATGAACTCATCGCGAATCAGGCTGCGGACCTTTTGCGCGCGAAGATAATACGCGTCATAGTAACCGCTGCTGAGCACATAGGTGCCAAGAATGATGCGGCGCTTGACCTCCTCGCCAAAACCTTCGGCGCGGGATTTGAAGTAAAGATCGATGACATTGTCCGCTTCCTTCGAACGATGGCCGTAGCGCACGCCATCATAGCGGGCGAGATTCGATGAGCACTCGGCCGTCGCAATAATGTAGTAGGCGGCGATCGCATACTCCGAGGTGAACGGCATCGAGACTTCGCGAATTTCGCATCCGGCCTGGCGGTAAAACTCAATCGCCTGCCGCACGGACGCCGCGATTTCCGGATCGAGCCCGTCGCCAAAAAATTCCCTGGGTACACCCAGCCGCCACGGTCCCCGGCGCTGGCCCAGTTCCGCCCGGTAATCCGGGATGGCCGTTTCAAACGAAGTCGAATCGCGCAGATCGTGTCCCGCGATCGTTCCCAGAACGGTCGCCGCATCTTCCACGGAATGCGCAAAGGTGCCGATTTGATCAAGCGACGACGCAAACGCCGCCAAGCCATAACGCGAAACGAGACCATAGGTCGGTTTCAGTCCCACGATGCCGCAGAGCGCCGCCGGCTGGCGAATCGAGCCGCCCGTGTCAGAGCCCAGCGAAACCGGTGCCTCGCCTGCCGCGACGGCCGCGGCCGAGCCACCGGAACTGCCACCGGGAACCCGCGACAAATCCCACGGATTGGCCGTGACGCCAAAAGCCGAATTTTCGGTCGACGAGCCCATCGCGTACTCGTCCATGTTGAGCCGGCCCCACGGGATCGCCCCGGCCGCCTTCAACTTTTCGGTCACCGTGGCGTCGTACGGCGACACATAGTTTGCGAGCATTTTGCTCGAACACGTCAGCGGCTGACCATCGACCGCGATGACGTCCTTGAAGCCCACGGGAATCCCGTCGAGCCGTCCCCTTGCCTGTTTTTTGGCGCGGCGTTCGTCGGAAGCCCGGGCCGCGGCCAGCGCGCCCGCTTCGTCGCGGGAATTGAACGCCTTGACCCGGCCATCAACGGCCTGGGTTCGCGCCGCAAAGGCCTGGACCAATTCGACCGAAGAGACCTTGCCCCCATCGAGCAAAGCCGCGAGTTCGGTGACGGATTTGAAAATCAATTCGTTGCTCATGACTCACTCCATGACCTTGGGAATGGCGACCAGATTGTCCCGCTGGATCGGGGCATTCTGCAGGGCTTTTTCCACCGGCAAACCCGCCGCCGGGACATCTGCGGCCCAGACATTGAACACCGGCGACGCATGGGCCATGGGTTCGACGCCCGTGACATCGACCTGCTTCAATTTTTCCACGTAATGCAGAATATTGCCCAGCTGCTGGGCAAACTTGGTCTTTTCCGCATCGGTGAGGGCGAGCCGGGCGAGGTTCGCCACATACTCGATGTTCATGTCGGGAGCAGGATTCATGGAGGGATCAAATTCGCCCTCAAAGCAGGCGTTCGGAGGGCACTTGGCAACCGGCAAAAACACCTGCGCGCGCTTTTTGACGCAGTCCCCCGTCGTCGGATCAGGCCCACTTCGATGTGCAGACTTGAAACTCCCGGCCAGTCGTTTTGACTCCCCCCGACGTGCTGTTGTTTACACAAATCCTGACCGACCGAGAAGCAGCCGCCACGTCGGCGGAAAAACGAAGGGCCGAGCGCTTTGCGATCGGTCCGGCGTTCCCGGTGGAAACCGTGCTGACGTTGCGGGCCCGGGATACCCAGAGAAATTTGATCGATGACCCGCGCCGAACCCAGGCTTGGGGCGCGCGGTTGAAGAATTTGTCTGCGATCGGCGCCAGCGTTTATTTGAGCACGGCGGCAATCGGTTACCGCGGCGAGGAATGCCGGGTCAAATTGAGCCTGGCCAAGCACGTCATTGAAATCGCCGGCGCGGTCGTCCACTTCCGCGTCCTCCCACAATATTCCTCGTTTGGGATCAGGTTCACGTTCACCGACGAAACCACCCGCGCCGCCTACCTTCAATTGTTGGAACCCGTGAAACTCGGAGCGTTGCTGGTTCGAGCGGACGAAACGAAAACCAGGCAGGACGAAACGGGACTTTTTCGGGAAGAATATGACGGCCAAGCTGGCACCAAGCTGATTGTCTGGCGGCCGTCGCCCAATGCCGCGTTGCAGGGCTTCGATTTCCGGATGAACCGCTATGGCATTCGCTGGACGCAGGGCATGCCCAAGCTCGAGCCCTATGGACTCGCCCCCGGTGAATCCGCCGACAAAAAATCCGGCCCGCTTTTTTTGGCGCTCAACGAGAAGGAACTCACGGAGGTCCGCTGGCTATTTTGCCTTTCGGTCCCCAATCTCTCAAAAGCGGTGCCGCTCGATGTGCGCAATTTTCTCGCGAGGCTGGTGGCCTGAGACCGGTGGAGACGGATTTTTTGACCACAAAAATCACAAAAATAATCCTGAAGGCATTGGAAAATTACCCGGGCGCCCATAAGCGCCACGCAGACGTTCTCTGACCGGGAAAACCCTTTTTGTGACTCTTCGCGGCAAAATTTCCATGGATGATTCTGCAGAATGCTTGAATCGAATTTGGTTTTAGCCCAAGGGTCGCGCGTGCGGTTGTTCAAAAGCATCCTCGAAACCGAAAACGACGTCTCACGATCCGACGAAAAACGCCGAGCCCCGCGTTACCTGCTTGGCGAGAATTTTGCCTTCAAGGCCAGACTCGCTCTTTTTCAGAACAATGGCGCCCCGCTGCCTCAGGGAAAAACCAAGGATTGGAGTGCCACGCCCGTAAATCTGTCGGCCACGGGCGCCAGCGTCCAGATCAGCATGGCGGCAGTGGCGTTCGCGAAGGAAAAGTGCCTGGTCAAATTCGCCCGGGGCGATTTCTCCCTGGAGGTTCCGGCCACCATTGCCCACTTCCGCTGCTATTCCCAATACAGCCTGTGCGGGGTGGTCTTTAATTTTCCCAACCCCGAGGTCGAGCAGTCTTATTTGCAGCTGCTGGAGCCGGTCGTACTGGGCACCTCGCTCGCCCGCGTGGAAGCGGTGCAAAACACGCCGGGACAAATCGTGGAGCAGTTCAACGGCAATAATTCCACCTTCACCCTCTGGCGCGACGGCCCGGAAGGCCCGATCACCGGCTTCGATTTTCGCATGCGCCAATACGCCGTCCGGTGGGCGGAAGGTGACGCGGAGTTGCAGTTATCCTCGGTCGAGCGCACCGAGGAAAACGGAGAGGAAACCCTGGAGGCGCTCACTCCCGACCAGCATGATGAAGTCCACTGGCTGTTCTATCTCTCCATTCCCAATCTGTCCAAAGCCGTGCCCGCGGATGTCAGGAAGTTCATGTCGGCGATGCTGGAGTGAGAGAATGGCCCGGGGTGGAGCGCGACCTCCGGGTGCGCTTTCAGGATTCGCGCAGTACTCAACCCGCCCGGAGGTGGCGCTGCTCATGGCACACGTTAAAGCAACCTGCCCAGAGGTCAGGTTCCACCTGGGCTAATGGCCGTGCTGCCTTCAGGCCCCGACGGTCATTGTGTCGTCGGCGACGATCTGCTGCTGCACCTCATCGCTAATCTGTCCAAAGCCGTCCCCGCGGACGTCCGGAAGTTCATGTCCGCGATGGTGAGATGAGAGTGTGGCTTGGGGTGGAGCGCGACCTCCGGGCGCGCTTTCAGGATTCGCGCATTTACTCAACCCGCCCGGAGGTCGGGTTCCACCTGACGGCCGCTGACTGCGTTGATGCATGCTCGCATGCCGGCACTCGGCACGCGCTGATATCCCAAGGCGTTGGGGGCAACGGCCCCTACCTTTTAACTATCAGGCGCGAACTGCCATTGTGCCGTCGGCGACGATCTGCTGCTGCACTTTCGTGAAGGTCGCGTTTACCTCGTCATCGGTGAGCGTGCGCTCGGGCGAACGGAAAGTCAGGGAAAACGCCAGGCTCTTCTTTCCTTCCGGCAGTCCCTTGCCTTGGTAGACGTCGAACAGCTCAACGGCTTCCAAGCCAAAGCCCGCCCCGGTGACCGACTGCGCCACTTTTTGCAGGGCGAGCCGGACTTCCTCCGCGTGGCGGGACGAATCCACCACAAGCGCGAGATCGCGCAGCGCGGCCGGGAACAGACTGAACGGTTGATAACGGGGATGCGCGTTCGCCGCCTTCAGTTTTGCCGGCAGGATGGCGAACATGCCGGCCCACACCTTGCCCTCGATCCCGAGATTGCGAATCATCGCCAGGTGCAGCAGGCCGAAACGCACGGTCCAGCCGTCTTTCATTTCACCGGCCGCCGCAGACTGGCCTTCCTGCCAGCCCCAGAAGGCACCGCGCACGGGAACGAGTTGCTCCTTCGCCAGATCGATGCCCGCCTCGGCCGCGATGATTTCCACGTGGCGTTTCACGGTATAGAAATCCGGCTCGGGGCGCGCCAGCCAGGAACGATCCTTCGGGTTGTGGCAGATTACAACCGCCGCACCGACGCATTCCTGCACGGTACCGTTGATCTCCATGAACACCCGGCCGGTCTCACACAACTGCGCGGCGGGTACGCCGCGGGATTGGTTCAGTTTCAGCGACTCCAGCATGCCGAGCACGAGAGTGGGCCGCAGATGCGATTGGTCGTCGACGAACGGATTCGAAAGCGCGAGTTCCTCGGACGACGCCTGGGAAACCCAGGTGGTCAGTTCCTTTTGCGACCGCAGCGTGTAGTTCACCACTTCATTGAAGCGCTGGCCCACGAGATAATCGGTCACCTTGCGGTTGAATACGACAATGGGATCGTCATCGCCATCCACGAGCGCCGGCCCGGTGCACAAGGCCGCCGGCACCCGTTCGGTTCCGTAGACGCGCAGCACTTCTTCAACGAGATCGATCGGGCGGTCGAGATCGGAACGGTAACTCGGAATCCTGACGTTCCACTCGAGGCCCCGCGGACCCGTTTTTTCACCGCCAATTGAAAGATTGAGCGCCTCGAGCGCGGCCCGGATGTCCTCGTCGCTGACGTGGAAACCCAGTTTCCCGCGCACGTAGTCGGGACCCACCGTGATTTCCCGCTCCCACGGACGATCCCCGCCCACCTTGAAAGAAGTTCCCACCACGGTGCCGCCCGCGGTCTCCAGGATCAGATCGATCGCGCGATAAGCCGCTTCGACCGTGCTGTGCGGATCGACGCCACGCTCAAACCGGTACGATGAATCCGACGCGAGGCCGAGCCGCTTCGAAGTCCAGCGAATCGACTGGGGGCGGAAATACGCCGCCTCGACCACGATGTCGGTCGTGGAGGAATCCACCTCGGCATTGGCGCCACCCATGATTCCCGCGACGACCACCGGCTGGGTTTCGTCGGCGATCACCAGCATGCGACTGTTCAGCGCGCGCTCCTTGCCGTCGAGGGTGGTTAGTTTTTCGCCATCGGCGGCGCGACGTACCACGATCTTCCGACCGCCAATCTTTTTTGCATCGAACACGTGCAACGGCTGTCCCAATTCGAGCATCACGAAATTGCCCACGTCGACGAGGTTGTTGATCGGCCGCAGGCCGACCGCCTTTAAACGCTCCTGCATCCAGGCCGGGCTCGGACCCACCTTGACGCCCGTGATCGTGTGCGCCGAGTAGAGTGGACAATCCTCGGCGGAATCCACGCGCACCTCGGCCAGCAGATCGGAACGCGGCGTGCCGTTGGGAATCCCGCGAAATTTGATTTTCGGGAAATTGACGTCGACGCGAAACCATGCGGCCAGTTCGCGGGCGATGCCCATGTGGCTCAGGGCGTCCGGGCGATTCGGGGTGATTTCGATATCCAGCACCGTATCGCCACCGGGAATAGCCTCGTTGATCGGCAAGCCGATCGGCGTGGCGGGATCGAGAATGAGCAGCCCGGCGTGTTCGCTGCCGAGGCCGAGTTCATCGGGCGCGCACATCATGCCCTGGGATTCGTGACCGTAGGTTTTCCGCTGGGCGATTTGAAACCCGCTTGGCAGCACCGCGCCGGGCAGCGCCACCGGCACACGTTTTCCCGGATCGCAATTCGGCGCGCCGCACACAATGGAGCGAACGCCGCCGTGGGCCCCGCCCACATCGACGGTGCAAAGAGAGATGTCCTTTTTGAGGTTCGGAATTTTTTCGCGCGTCTTGATTTCGCCAACCACGACATTGCCCAGAGGTGGCAAACCCGTGCTGATCACGCCCTCGACTTCGAAGCCGAGAAAGGTAACAGCACGCTTCAGTTCGTCGACCGAAGCATTGATCTCAAGATATTGGGCAAGCCAGTTGCGGGAAATTTTCATTGGAAGTAGTGAGTAGCGGGTAGTGGGTAGCGAGTAGTCAGGCAGCGCGGGATTTTATCCCGTTGATGTAGCCTTGAAGGAGGCGGGACACTTCTTCCAAGTCCGCTTGAAGCTTGGAAGTATCGGCGTAGCCGAGATCGTGAGCGAGGATGAGTTGGTAAAGGCATTCATCGGCGGACGCTTGGGCATTGTTGTAGTAGCGCAGTTTGTCCGGTGCTGTTCGCTTGCGAAAGCCTTCGACGAAATTAGAGGGAACGCTCGCGGAAGCGCGACGCAGATGGGAAGTAAGCCCGAAAAGCTCGTGCTTCGGGAACTTCTCGGTAAGCTGGTAGAGCGCGAGAGTGAACACGTGCGCTCTCTGCCACACGATCACATCACGAAAAGATTGGGATTTGTCAGTCATGCTCACTACCCGCTACTCGCTACTCACTACTTTGCAGGTTCGTCAGGCGAACTGTTTCAGGAAGCGCAGGTCGTTTTGGTAGAAGTAGCGGATGTCATCGATGCCGTACATGAGCATGGCGAGGCGCTCGAGGCCCATGCCGAAGGCGTAGCCGCTCCAGATTTCGGGATCGTAACCGACGCCTTCAAATACCGCCGGATCCACCATGCCGCAGCCGCCGATCTCAATCCACTCCTTGTTCACCTTGGGCAGGTGCTTCGCCGAGAGATCGACTTCAAAACTGGGCTCGGTGTAACCGAAATAATGCGGGCGGAAGCGCGTCTTGGTTTCCTTGCCGAACAGCGACGCAAAAATGTAATCCAACAGCGCCTTCAGGTCGCGCACGGTCACATTCCTGTCCACATAGAGACACTCGATCTGGTGGAAATTCGCACTGTGGGTCGCATCACTGGTATCGCGACGATAAACCCGGCCCGGCGACACGATGCGAATGGGCGGCTGCCCTTTTAGCATCGTGCGGATCTGCACCGACGACGTGTGCGTGCGGAGCAGGTATTTTTCCTCGGGGACTTTCTTGGTCACATTGCCGAAGCGCGATTTCTCCGGAAAATAAAACGTGTCCTGCGCATCCCGCGCCGGGTGATCGGCGGGAGTATTGAGCGCATCGAAGCAGTAATATTCGGTTTCAACCTCGGGGCCTTCGACGACCGTGAAACCCGCCTTGCGCAAAATCCGGCACATTTCCTCGCGCACAAGGGTGAGCGGATGATAAGTGCCGCGGGCGGAATCGGGAGAAGGAAGTGTGGGATCGACGGCGGGGCCGAGTTGCGCAGCGATTTCGCTGTCGGCGATGCGCGCCAACGCGCCATCGAGCTGGACCTGCAGTTGTGCCTTGGCCTCGTTGATGAGTTTCCCCATCGCCGGACGCTGCTCCTTCGGCACGGTGCCCATTTGCTTCATCAAGGCGGTCAGCTCGCCATTGGGCCCGACGTAGCGCGCCTTGGCGGCCTCGAAATCGGCGCGGGTTTTCAGCGCGGAGAATTCAGTGGAGGCTTTGGTGACGAGGGTGGCGAGTGTGTCTTGCATGAAAGAGTGAGTTAACCACGGATTACACCGATGGGCACGGAAAAATTACGGACGGATTGAAGTTGGCAACCTGAAGAATGCGTAGTCTTGGGGAGGGGCCGTTGCCCTCAACGGCCCGCGGGATGCCATGATGATAACCCAAGGCCGTTGAGGGCAACGGCCCCTCCCCCCGGTCTGTACAGAAAGAAAAAACAAAAAGGACGGGCTCGCGAGGAGACCCGTCCTTTGAAAATGGCTTTTAACCGGGGAAACTTACGCCTTGGCGGCGCTGGCCTTGGACTTCAGGGCATCCTGGGCGCTCTTGATCAGGCCGCTGAAAGCGACGGAATCGGCGATCGCGATCTCAGAGAGCTGGCGACGGTCGAGCTGGATGTTGGCGGCCTTGAGGCCTTCGATGAAGCGGCTGTAGCTGATGCCGGCTTCGCGGCAGGCGGCGTTCAAACGCACGATCCAAAGGCCACGCATGTTGGCCTTCTTCTTCTTGCGATCGATGTACGCGTATTGCCAGGCATGTTGGACCGCTTCCTTGGCGTAGCGGAACAGCTTGGATTTGCTACCGAAATAGCCCTTGGCGTATTTCAGTACTTTTTTGCGGCGCTTGCGCGACGCGGGAGCATTGGTTGCACGAGGCATGTTTTATTATGGTTTGGGCGCCGGCGGGTCGTCTCGTTAGGATTCACCCGCCTGGCGGAGTTGTGGTTTTCGCTTCGGTATTAGCGGAGGCCGGTCGGCAGGCAGCGAAGCAGAGGAGCGGCATGGCCCGGAGCCACGAGCTTGTCACGGGAGGCACGGCGTTTGGACTTCGTGCTTTTCGCGGCGAGCAAGTGACGGAAACCCGGGGTGCGGCGAATCAGCTTACCCGTACCGGATATCTTGAAGCGCTTGGCAACGGACTTTTTTGTCTTTTGCATGAGTAGAGCGGACGAAAACAGAGGACGGCCGACGGGTTGGCAAGTGTTTTGTCTGGGAAAATAGAGGGAAATCAAAGGCGGATCAGATACAATTTCGCACGTCGAGTTGGCCCGGAGCCCCTTCCCCGCGGAGTGCAACCAGCATTAGCAGAAGTGATGGACGCGCCTTCGCCAAACTGCTATGTCGAAAGTGTCAAAAGGTTTCATTGCTGACGTCGGAAATGGAGTTGACACGGGTCAAGGGTCCATAACGTTCCCACTCCTATTTTTGACGGCTTCCTAGCTCAATGGTAGAGCAGTTGACTCTTAATCAATTGGTTCGGGGTTCGAGTCCCCGGGGAGCCACCAAAATTCGTTTTTTCCCAGTCAAATCATCCTTTCCGCGCAGAGCGTGATGCCGGCGTAGCTCAATGGTAGAGCACCTGTTTTGTAAACAGGCGGTTGCGGGTTCGAATCCCATCGCCGGCTCCATGCGTCGAGTGGCCGGCCGCAATTTTCACGAACTTTTTTCCCGCGCCGAACTCCAAATTTTCACTGCCCGATGGTGTAATGGTAGCACAAGCGACTCTGACTCGCTTTGTCTAGGTTCGAGTCCTAGTCGGGCAGCCAAAAAAATCCGGACGTTCAAAAAACCCTTCAACTATTTTTCCCAAATTGTCGGCCACTAGTAACAATGTGCATTGACAGGATAATCTGATTCCCAGCAACATTTGATTCCCCTCAAATCTTAGTTATTTTGCCTAGTCAAAACATCCCCTTTTTATTGCCGGCCCGGCACCCCAATCTTCCGGCCGTTGCAAATAATGAATGGTCCATGGCGTAACATGTGCTTTTACGCGCTCCCAATTTTACGGCTTCAACGCATAAAAAAATCACGACTCACATAAACCTCAATTAATCTAATTATGATCATTGAACATATGCCCCTCGCGTTTCTTTTGACCAACACCGATGGCAGTCCCATGACCGCCATGGAGCTTTTCAAGCATGGCAAGGAGATCATGTGGCCAATCCTGCTGGTCTCTTTTGTGATGATCACCGTGGCGATCGAGCGCATGATTTTCATGATCCGTGAAAACAGCCGCCGTCAGCCGGACGTCGTCAACAAAATGCTCGAGAAGGTTGAAGCCAACGACATCGAAGGCGCCTTGGAACTCGGCAACAAGAGCCAGGACTATGTCGCCCGCATTTTGGTTTACGCGATCAGCCACAAGGAACACTCCCTTGGCAATGCCTTCACCCGTGCGGCCAGTCAGGAAATGCAGCGCTTCAGCCAGGGTCTCCCGACGCTCGACACCTGCATTACCGCCGCTCCTCTCCTCGGTCTTCTCGGTACGGTTACCGGCATGATGGGAACCTTCGCCGCCCTTAACGCCGGCGGCAGCGGCGACATCGCGTCGGCGTCCGCCAGCATCACCGGTGGTGTCGCTGAAGCGCTTATCGCCACGATGTGCGGTATCGCCATCGCGGTTACCGGCCTCCTCCCCTTCAACATCCTGAATGCCCGCGTGGAGGAAGCGCGTCACGAAATTGAAGATGCCTCGAACTCACTCGAGATCATCATTAACAAGTCTGGATCCGTGACTCCCGCGCAATAAGCGCCGGCTTCACCGATTTTAACCTCTAAACCCAACTGTCATGCACGGTGGTGGTGGTGGAACAGGCCCGGGCGGCATCAAACGAGCGCGCATTGAGATCATTCCTCTCATTGACGTCATCTTCTTTCTGCTCGCCACCTTTGTATTGTTCACGCTCTCGCTGAACAAATCAAACGGCATCAAAGTCAGCCTTCCCGTTTCCGAAACGGGTGAACCCAGGAAGCCGGAAGGCACGGCAACGATCAGCGTCACTGATGAAGGTACTCTGGCGTGGAACAAGGACCCTGTGGCTGCCGACGAGTTTCTCGTCCGGTTGCAGCAATTCCATCGCGACGAGCCGGACGGCCGGATTTTGATCAATGGCGATGAAAAAGCCTTCTACGCCGTGGCGGTATATGTTTTCGACCAGGCCCGCATCGCGGGGTTCACGAAGATCTACATCGAAACCCGCTCCAAATAAAATCAACGCTCCCTAATAAACGGGCGCGATGGGCGTTTAACTTCAGTAGTCCAAAGCCAAAACATGGAAGGCACCAAAATCAAAGTTCCAGTACGGAAAAAAGCGCGCATTGAGATCATCCCCCTCATCGACGTTATTTTCTTCCTTCTGGCCACGTTTGTCCTCTTTACGCTCTCACTGAATCGCATTCAGTCGGTGCCCGTCGACTTGCCCGCGGCATCCCAGCAAAAACCAGATACAAAGGATGATACCGTCACGATTCAGGTATCGGGGGACGGCGCCATCTTCTGGAACCATGAGCTGATTGACATGAGCGAAGTCCCCTCTCGAATTTCGCTCTATAAAACCCAAACTGAAGATCCCCGCATTCTTGTCGCGGGTGATGAACGCGCTCGTTTTGGGCCAACCATCGCCGTTTTAGACGAAGTCCGCAAAGCGGGTATTGCCAAATACTCTGTCGAGACGCGCACCCGTCCGACCGGCAAATAACACGTCGCCCATGAACAAAGATCTTATCATTGGCTTGGTCTGCTCCCTGGCGCTTCACTTTTTTGTGCTCAATCCGTTTGCCGGGAAAAATAAAGCTCCGCCCCGGGTAATTGAGAAAAAGGAAGAGATCATCCAAATGGAAATGCCGGTGATCGAGGACGAAAAGGAAGATGTCGTAAAAGACTTGGATGATACCCCGGTCGAAAACCAATTGGCTCCTCCCAGTCTGGTCGACCTTCCTTCCGTGGTTCCGGTCACCGCCTTCACCCAGCCCCTCACTCCCCCGCCGCCGCCAAACATGACGGCCACGAAGGGCATGATTAACATTCCGGTTCTGAAACCTGGCGCCAGTTTTGGCAAAGGCATGGAGCTGTTTGACGTCAGCCAGCTCGATCAACGTCCCGTTTTGCGCGTGCCGGTTCAACCCAGTTATCCGTACGAAATGAGCCGTGCCGGCATCAATGGTAACGTAACCGTGGAGTTCATCATCAGCTCCAACGGTGATGTGACCCAGGCTCAGGTTATCAAATCTTCCCACCGTGAGTTCGAAGTTCCAGCCGTTCAGGCTGTGCTTAAATGGAAGTTCAAGCCGGGTCGCCGCGGCGGCCGTGCGGTGAACGTCCGCGCCTCGCAGCTCATCGAGTTCAATCTCGACGACGCCAAATAATCCCGAACCGGACCGCCATGCTTAACTCCTTTTTCAAGTCAGCACGCGCTTTCCTCGCGCTCTCCTGTGTCGCCGCTTTCGGCCCCGCGGTGATCGCCGCTGAAGGGCAACCCCCGCGTGATTACTCGGTAAGTGACACAACCGGCGAACAACTGGCGAAGTACAAGGAAGCGCTCGAATCCACGCTCGGCTACAACTTCAAGATCAATCCGACCTTCACGGTCACC
>JBEHXD010000034.1:0-19937 GCA_048498875.1 Verrucomicrobiota bacterium | reverse complement strand
GCGTCTCCAACGCCTGACGGAGTTCGCGCCAGCGATAGAAGTCGGGATGCAGTTCGAGCGCGGCCCCGAGCACTGCACCTTCCCGCACGACGCTGCTTCGCTCGTAAACGTGACGCAGTGCCGCCGCCAACACCGTCTGGGCTGTGCCGTGCGACCATTGCTCGCGCGGCAATTGCGTTCGTGCATTGCCGACGAGGCCGTCCAGTTTGCTGGCCTCGTCCGAACTCAGCTCCGCGCGTTGTCGTGCACGAACCTCCGCCGTGCTGACTTCGGTCAATTTGTCCTCACGGGATTCGCGGACGAGGATTTCAACTTCGCGCTTCGTGGCGTTCCGGCCTTTCTCTGCTGCAAAGGCGTCCGCGAGTTTTTGAATGTGATTGGTTCGTTTCGAGAAACGCTCGCGCAGGTGTTCGACGCCACGGATGGAAAACCCTTTCGAGTTCATTTCGTAGGGTTCGTAGCCGAGCGACCGCAGACGACCGGCCAACTCGCGATAGAGCACCTGCCGCAGATACGGCGACGCGCGGAGCATCTCGTTTTGTTTTAGCGCTAGCCACTGGTTCCGCTCACGGCTCCAGGTGGCGTTGGCGAGCACGGCGTGAGCGTGAAGCTGCGGATCGAGGTCGCGGCTGGTGTCGTGAAGAAACATCGCGCCGAGAAAGTTTCCGGTGAGCCGGAACTCTTCGCTCATCGCAGCATTGCCTCGGCGCTCGCGGACGGCTGCGAAGCGTTCCATTTCCGCGAGGGCGACTTTGACCGACTCAGTGAAAGCCAGGCGCACCCGGTCATCGCCGCCGACCATCGCCAGCACGCTCACGTCTTTTGGCGCGGAAAGTTGGATGTCGAAAAAGGCGACCCGGTTGGCCTGATCGCGCGGCGTGAGCGACTCGCCCGTGAGCGGGTGGCGATTCAGCCGCAGCGCCTCGAATGGCTTGTCGGTGACTTCGCCCGACAAACCGAGCGCCTTCGCACCTTCGCCGATCCACTCGCCGAGGACCGCTTTCTCCCCCTCGGCCCAATAGTCGTTCTTTCGCAGGTGATGCGAAAGGTAGTTGGCTCCGTTGCGAATGATTCCGACCGTGATCATGCGAACCATCACGGTCGAACGCACCGTCGTCCTCAACGGAGCGCACCCCCCGCGTTCGGTGTAGTCGGCCTACCGCAATCGGTGTAGTCGCCTCCACGTTTTAGGAACGTTTTTCGGGGGTCGTTGGCTTCGATGAGCCGGGTTGGTGCGCGCGAGTCTTCCGTGCTTTTTGGAAACAGACGCAAGGCCCTAACAAGTTCGGGGATTTGGATACCGGACCAAAGCGGACACGGATCGGGCATTCCGCATCTACCGTTTTTTCGGTAGGCGGCGCACCTCGCGACCAACCGCCGCCGGGTGTGTATTTGGCCCATCGACGCACGATGAAACGACTCCCGGCACCCGAAGTTTTGATCCGCCAATGGCTGCAAAATCCCCACGCCATCACGGTTGCCGCGTTCGTTCTTGCGGGTGTTTTTCTCGGGATTGCGGGCTGGTTCATTCACCGAAACCTCCGCCACAACGAACCGGGTTTGCGCGCGCCGCTCGTGCTCCCGTTCGCGCTCATCATCTCCGCCGCCGGGGTGTTTGGCGCGTGGCGTTTGCCGAGTCCGTGGGGGATCGTGGCGGGCACCGCCGTTTGTAGCCTCGCCGCGCTTCTCTTCTACTACGCCGATCACCGCCGCTGGGTTCGCGATCCAGCCGGGAAGATCGTCGCGGACCGGTGGCAGGTTGTTCTCGCGTTTGCTGGATTTCGTTGGACACGCGACAAAGCCAACCGGCACTTCTTCTTCTCGGGCGATACGGGTTCGGGAAAAACCTCCGGCATGAACGGCCTCCTCGCCGCGCTCATCAGCCGCAATCCGACGCTCGGCGGTGTGGTCATGGCGAACAAGGGCGACGAGTGGTTTTACCTCGAATGGCTCGCCAAGAAATACGGCCGCCAAGCTGACATCATCCGACTTCGCCCGCGATTGGTTGGTGAAACCGGAAAGCCGCTCCACCGGCTCAACGTCACGGGCGACGCCCGGCTGCCGTTCACAACCCGTGCCCGCATCTTAGTAGATACCGCCGCCGCCCTGAATCCGAAGGACGAAAAGAGCTTTTTCAAAGTAAAGGGTGCCGCACACATCGGGCGGGCCTTCGAGCTTTTGGCGGACATCGGGCGACCGGTCACGGCGACCAACGCCTACGACCTGCTCACGTCCGAGAAGGAATTGAAGGCCGCCTTGGACAAACTGACCGAACTCGACCCAACCGAACGCCGCATCCGCCTCGCCGAAACCTTTGAGCAGACCTATCTCAAACACGAGGCGAAGGAGCAGCGCGCCGGTGAAATCGGCACCTCGCAAAACTACCTCGAATACCTAGGCACGCCGGAGATTGCGGAGATTTTCAGCTCCAGCGAACCCGACACGTGCTCCATTGCCGACGTAGATCGTGGCAAAATCTTCTGCATCGACGTTCCCCAGGACTACACGACCGAGCGCCAATACGTCTTCACCGTCGCGAAACTGCTTCTCTACCGGCACGCCCTCCGCCGCTACGCGCTCCCACCGCACCAGAAATACGCGCTGAATCAGCTCATCTTCATCGGCGACGAATTTCAGAACGCCATCACCGCGAGCCACGACGGCACGAGTGATTTCAACGTCATCGACCGCCTGCGCGACTGTCTCTTGATGCTGGTTGTATCCGCACAGGCCTTCGAATCGCTGATTCCACCGCAGACGAAGGAGCAGGCGGAGGTGCTGGCGCTCAATTTGAAGAACCTCTTCATGTATCGCGCCGCGTCCGAGATGGACGCGCTGCGGTGCGCCAACGCGCTCGGCAAGCACTGGATCGAACGCGGATCACGAACCGTTCACCAGGACCACACCGCCCACACGTATCAACGCGTGGAGGAGTTTTTGATAAAACCGCACGAGTTCCGAAACCTTCCTGATCATACCGCCGTCGTGCGTCATTGCACGAACGGCTACAAGAAGGTTACACTAAGACCCAACTGATGCCCCACACATCTAACCCCCGAATCCGATGAACCCGAAAGAAAGCTCCGAACTTAGCGTCCAAACCTTGCTCGCCCTCCGACAGGAAAACGACGCGCTTCGGGTCATCACGGAAAAACTTCGCGTGAAGGAAATGGGACCGGCCGACCACATCCGCACCAAGCACGAGGTGAAGGCGTTCATCGAAACTGGTGACGTGAAGACAGCCGAAGCGATCATCAAACAAGCTGGCGAACGTACCGCCGCCCATCAGACCGCCACGAATCGCATAACCGAACAGCAGCAACGCGGCCAGCGGATGAGCGAGTGATCTGTCAAACCTGAGCACTTGGGATGCAAAGCGTTATTGATTCGCGCACACATCCAGAGCATTAGTTTGAACTGCGGAGCGGACCTCTTCGGGCCGCCGTTCTAGATGATACCTAGTTCCCTTAAACCAGTCCAAAAACTTCTCGTATACGATCTCGTGCGCGAAGCAGGTCTGGACGTAAGTGACTGGGCGAACTATAAAAAATCCACGATTCCCGCAGCCAACCCTCGGTATTGCTACGATTGGGCCTTTGAAGGCGATAACCGTGTGGTTCTTTGTTTGTGGCATGGAGAACTGCGGTTTGAAGACAAAACAGTCTTTCAAAACCTCAACTATCGAACAATCACCGCATCGAGACGCCACTGGAGTTCAACGCAGCGGAAGCGAGCTGAGAGAATGGATCACGCCATACAGCGAGCCAAACTGCAGGAACTTCCAATTCGTGTGATTGTTGTTGATGGTTCCCGTCGAGGGGATGCCGATAAAGCAGCATCTAAAGTCGAACGGCGATTACTTGATCCAGTGTCATGGTTTGTTGCCTCGTATGATGATGACGGAAACTGTCGCCTCGAACGAAGTGTGCCTAGTATCCCGCTTGAGCCAAGCGAAGGTGAAGAAATCTCAGGGGCACATCGACTCGCTCGCGTCGCCTACAATTCTTCGGGCTGGATTCGTCCTACGGGTGAAGCCGGCGAGCACGAGTCAGACGAAACCTACAATGCCCAGAACAAATTTGGGCATGAGGATTGGCTTTTCCGCAACGAGTGGGTGCTAGACGGTTGGCGCTACGCATTCATCCAAGGACTGAACAAAGGCCGAGAAACGTATTTGGGTCAGTCGTTGGACGTCACGCTCTACACCAGACAACCTGACAAGCGACGGCGGTTAGTAGCCACCATCTATGCTTTGGAAAGTTTGGGAGACAAACAGGCACACGAAGCGCTGAGTACCTTTCGCGCGAAAGGCTGGCTCCAGATCATGCAGGACGAAGTTAAGGCAATAGGAGGAAACGCTGAAGCATTGGGTGCTCCTGAATGGGCCCCCAATGTGTTAAATGTCCGTTTCCGCCTTACCAACGCGGAGCTTTACCCACCTGATACATTTCTCCCAGAGAGCGAGTGGATGCAAAAACGGAATCGCTACATGCTCTACAAATTTGGTGAAGTAGATCGCGAGCGAGTCGAGAAATCTATTCTAGGCAGGCGAGGACTTCAGGAGGCTCCCAACATCGCTCCACTCTTTCGACGGGGCACAAAGCCCATCGAATTCACACCGGAGCACGCTCGCATGCAGACGAAGTTACTGGAAGAGCTTCAGCATGAATATGGGAAACAGTATGTTTGGCTCGAAAAGGATTTTGTTGATGCGCGTGTCGAAACAGACAAGGAGCTGATATTTTACGAGATTAAGTCTGACTTAGACCCGCGAGCCGTGATCCGACAGGCATTAGGCCAGATTCTTGAATATGCCTTTCATCCAAATCGAACAGGGCGACGCCCTGATCGCCTAGTTATTGTCGGCCGCTCCAAATTGAGTTCGGAAGACGAGATTTACCTGAAGGGCCTCCGTGAGAAATTTCACCTGCCACTGAAGTATAGAGTCATCGTAATATAGAACGCGGAGAAGCCGATAACGCATTGTACACTGTATTACGGTTTCACTCTTAGTGCAGATATGTTGGTTGCTGTCGTTTTCAGTCTCTCCTGGCGATATGTCGCGCGAACGCGCCCAGCATCAGCCCTTCTATTTTATTGTCATTAACCCTGAGCTACGACAGGCTTAAGATGAAACCCCCGTCCAATGGTTCACATCGAAACCGTCGATCTAACAGCTCGCGGCCTTACACTTCCCAGTGATCGAGTCGGCATTGTCATTGCCCAACCACACCTTTCGCTGACCCCAGCGGAGCCTTTCCAATGCCGTCCCGAGAACCAACCTCAACAACTTGCCCTGATTGATCGCACCATGGCGATCTCCCGCGCTGTGCCTCACGGCGCCCAGCGAACCCATTTCACGGTATTTCCTGAATTCTGCATTCCCGGCCTAACCGGAGTCGCCCGCATTGACACCGCACTTCAAGCAGCCGAATGGCCAGCGGAAACCGTCGTGATCGGCGGAGTCGATGGGCTCGCACGAGCAGATTACTTAACGCTGATTGGCGCTCCCAACACGTTCGTGCATACCGCGTCGAATGGCGCCGACCGCGTTGCTGCAGACCAATGGATTAATTGCGTGGTGATTTGGATCAAGGGCGCAAACAACACTGTCGAGCGCTGGATTCAGCCAAAACTCTACCCCTCGCGCCCAGAGAACAACGCGCAATTTCAACGAATGTTTCGCGGCGGCTGCGTGTATCTTTTCAAGGGACTCTATTCAACAGGCGGCGCGGCCTATCGCTTCAGTTCGCTAGTCTGCTTTGATTGGATCGCGACCGTCGGAGCGAATAAACCCTGGCAATGGCTCCTGAACTCAATGCACAGTGAGGGTGCTCCGCTACTCGCCACCATCCCGCTAACTTGGCTATTTGTCGTCCAACACAACGACCAGCCCAACCATGCCACATTTCTAGGTGAGTTGGCCGACTTCTACAACCCGATCCAATTCCCTTCTGCGAGCCGTCAGGGAACCTGTATTGTTTTTGTCAACAATGCTGGCCGTAACGTGCCGGGCCGGGCCGAGAACTATGGTTGCACCAGCTTGATCCTACCGCAAACCGCGACGTTTACAGCAACGGATTGCTACGCCACGCACTCAAACGGCGGGCTGCGCTTTCGCGGAAACAATCTAGTCCATCCGCATCGCGATGTGTTTTTTCGCGAAGCCGGCCCCTGTATCCATTCCTTCATTCAAGTGAACCCGGCCTCTGTTGTCCCGGGTGCTGCGGGACAAAGCGTGCCCGTCGAAAATCCTTTCGTTTATCCCATTGATGTCGCTGCAACGGACCCACGGACCCCGGGTGGGGCGGTACCCGGTGCAGTCAAATGGCTGAATGACACTCTCGATGGAATAGAATGCCTGAGCGTTTCCCTTCCACACAGTCCACTAGCTCCGACGGTTGCGACCACTCACGTGCTCAATGTCCAGGACCTGCGATCCAAAGCGGCTCTTCCTGCGACCAGAATCCTCGCGCTCGGCAATCCGACCTTCACTAAGGAACGCCCAGGCTCGCCACCAAGGATAGTTGAGAAACATGCAGATGAGTGGAGCACGAGCGAAAGCGACGCGTTGTCGCACGTCACATACACGCTCGATATTTTTCGCATCGGTTTTGCGGACACAACGAGCAACACCAACAGTGCTCACGCGGAGGTCACGATTCGCGGAAAAGCTGTAGATATCCTTGCAGTTAGAGGCGGAACCCACGAGCAAAACCTCAAGCACGCCGATAAGCATCTGCCCTACCAGCGCCGACAGATGCTGATCGTGTCTCGCGACAGTCATAATTCGCCAATCAGCAGTCGCGACGGAACCATCTTCCGCAACAAGCAGGCTGGAATCCAAACTCGCGCCAAATTTACCGATCCGGGCAACAACCGCTTTGCTATCGGGTTTCAGGAACTGATGCAGGATTTTTTGGGGGCCACTACGCCAGTCGAATTGGAGGGAGCTGTCTATGCCCGACTCGCGACTTGAAGCCGAGGCCGTGACTGGTCGTTTGCGCGAGCATTTGCGCACGTTGCTGCCAATGGCTGAGATCAGCCAAGCTGACTCAGCACTGGCGCTGCCGCCGCTTCTGCTTTTGCAGACCACGCACAACCTGGTAGCCTTTGCGCTGCCGAACGGTGACTGGCGTGCTAACTACGAAACCCTTTACGAGGGCTTCAAGGATCTGTGCAACCGACGCCAGCGCGAGTGGGAGCAACTGGACGTCAACTTTGTCTTCTGCCTTCCGCAGCCCGATTCCGATTTCGACGCGTTCTGCTCAAAGATCGAAACCGATGTCTATTTTTGCCGCAAGTTTGTGATCCCACTCGATGGGGACATGCCGCAGGCACTGGCACGGCTGCCATTTCTCCCTCTTGATCCGTTGCAAGGTGGAGGACTTCGGCCCGACTCCGCACAGGTGTTTCTTCAGCGGCACGGCGTCTCTGCCCTGCTCGCTCGCTATCTCGTCCTGCCGCATCAGCGAGGTCCCGAGGAAATTGTGAATGACTGCATTGCCCAGCAGTTTGGTGAACCAGTCGTTTTGCCAGCGATGCCACGCACCGGTGCCACCGCAGCCGATCGATCACAAGAACCGATCCGAATCGAGAAAATCGAGATTGAGAATTTTCGTGCCTACCGGAAACCGCAATCATTCGACATCGCGAGCGACATCACCGTTCTCTATGGCCCAAATGGTTTCGGAAAAACGTCGTTCTTCGACGCCATCGATTTCGCCGTAACAGGCGACATCGGACGCCTTGATGGGCTCACCGATAGCCAATTTCAAAAAGCCGCCACGCACCTCGATAGTGAACCGGGAAAGAGCACAGTGACGATGACCGCCTCGAATAACGGAGGCTCGATGCGCGTCGAACGCACTGTCAAAGCGCGCAATCGCGCCACGCTCAACGGCGATCAGAAAGACCGAAAAAACATCCTGGCTGCACTCACGGGCACGGGCTCCCCGGGCACCGAGCGGATTGACCATCTTGTGCGGCTGTTCCGCGCCACTCATCAATTCAACCAAGAAGAACAGGAACTCACTCGTGAATTTCAAAAGGACTGCCGCCTGAGCGCCGACATCGTCTCTCGGATGTTGGCTTTCGAGGACTATAACAACGCAGTCAGCAAGACCGAGAAGGTTCATGCGCACTTGGTGCAAATCATAGCCGGTCACGACGCCACAATTCTCGACGCCCAAACTCTGGCCACAGCAGACCGGGAGGAGCTTCGGCGTCTCAGCCAGCCCACCCAGATCGATGGAAGCGCCTCCACCCTGCAAGAAGCGATTGCAAGTGTACGAACCCGCCTCACCGCAGCCGGCTTTTCTGCCGAGGAAGCGTCTGTCGATACGTCCGTCGTGCGCGGCTGGCGAGCCGCTGTTGCGGCCCGTCATGCCGATCACGCTAGCAAAGCACGCCGGTTAACCGAACTCGCCAAGGATTTGGCGTTGCTACCCACCACTCGTCTCCAGCTCGAAACACGATCACAGGCCCTCTTTACCAAGGAGGAGGAACAGGTGAAGGTCGATGCTGACCGCGCTTCCGCCGAACTTGCCAGCCAGCGTGCCGACCAAACCGTTACGGAGCACGGCAGGAAGCTGAAGGAACTCACTGTCCGCAATCAGTTGCTCGAATGGATTCGCAGCACCAAGCCACGTTATGCCGAAGCAGTCGCCCTCGAGAAGAAATTGGGCGAAGCCTTGGAGTCTCTGGCAATTCAGCTTCGCGAACAGCGCACGGCAGAGGAAAAACTCTCCATCGAAGTCCAAGCGGCCGAAACAGCCATCTCCCAACGGCACAGCAAGTCTGCAGCTCTACAACAGCAGCTGAAACTGTTTACCACACTCCTTGAAACCCACTCGCGTTACGTGGACCAAAGCCGCCGACTGGGCGAGGTGGATCAGGCAGGGCGGGCAGTGGAAAAAGAACTCGCAGACCTGCAACCGCTACAGCGTAAGCACACACAGGAACAGAGTGAGTTTACAGCGGAGGAGAAACGTCTCGATACTCAAATCAAACAGGCCACGACGCAGCAATCGGACCTCAAGCAACTGCTTACCGACCTTGCCGGGCACATCCATACAGGTGTTTGTCCAATTTGCGCGGCCGACTACGGAGCGAAGGAAAAGCTGCTCCAGCGTATCCAAACTCACTCGAATGCCGAGGTTGCCTCGGAGCCAAGGCAGCGGCTCCAGCAAATCCGCGAGAAAATTGCGGTCGCCAAGGAGGGCTTGATTGAACTCTCGGCTAGGAAGCTCGCCGCTGAACAACGCCAATCCGCCCTGCAAACCGAGAAAACTCAGATTGAGGCCGCCCTGAAAATTTTCATGGGTTTGGTTGAAGGCACTGGACTCTTTCCAGATTCTCCGGCCGGACATTTCGCCGATGAACTGAGGCGACGCATCACCGCGCTGAACGCTGAAATTGCGCAGCACGATGCGCCAACGACCGAACATCAACGCGTGCTGACTACGCTGCGTGAGGCACTTGCGGCCAATCGTCAGGTGTCCCGGCAAAAACAGTTCGAGCAGGACGAGAAATCCAAAACGCTTACCACTGTCCGGGCCGAACTCGCACGCATGCGTGCAGACCCGCGGCTCGGGCAATCCTCTCTCGATATTGACCTACAGCAACTCGCCGAAGTCGAACGTTTGGCCTCTGAGGAATTGGCCCGTGCAAACGAAAGCTTGAAGACAGCAGAATCGGCGGCAGCGCTGAGAAAAACCGCTTTTGCAACGGCCCGTCAAATTGTAGTCGCCCTACGCCCGGAGATTCAGAATTTACGCGCTCAAATCGCAGCAAACAAAAAGTGGATCTCCGACTTTGAGGCCCGGTTAAAGGCGTCGGATCTTTCTCCAACGCTGACTCCGGATGCCTTGGCCGACCTCGTGAAGACGGAATCCCAACTTCAAGCGGAGGTCGCCATGCTCGGTGAGAGCACGGCCAACTTAGAACTCGCTCTCGACGCGGCAACAACCGCAGCGGCTCTTTCGCGGCTGACTGATAATATCCACGCGGCTGATAAGCGTAAGGTCGATGCGGAAAGCGAACGCCAGCGACTCAAGCCGTGGACTGATTACTTCGACGAACTGCGGGCTTTGTTGAGCGCCCAACAGAATAACGCGATTGCCACCTTCACTCGCGAATACGGTCCTCGAGCGTCCGTGATTCAGCGCCGCCTACGTTCGGTTTACGGTTTTGAAGACATCATTCTTAGACCCGACAAAAGTGACATTGTGGTACGCGCGACCAGGCGGGGAGAACCGCTCCGTCCGATCGACTATTTCAGTCAATCCCAGCAGCAAACCCTATTGCTTTCCCTATTCCTGACGGCTTGCAGTTCGCAGACATGGTCAAACTTCTGCCCGGTTTTGCTGGATGATCCGGTCACACATTTTGATGACCTGAATACCTACGCGTTCCTCGACCTTCTCGTGGGCTTACTGGATGCGCGAAGCGGCCCCCGACAGTTCATCCTTTCGACATGCGATGACCGTTTGTTTCAACTGGCTCGCCAGAAATTTAGGCATCTCGGCTCCCGCGCAGCTTTCTACACGTTTATTTCATCGGGCAAGGATGGCCCGCAGATCGAAGCCGTCACGCTTTCCTGAACTGGGATTGTATCGTGACACAAGTCGTCGGCATGGGCATTTCCTGTACGGTCATCACACTTTTGCTGACCGCGCAGGGAACGGCCTTAGAACCATCAACAACCAGAGCACTCATGCTTCACGATTCGCGTGGTTGTCTTGCCGGAAGGGCCGGGCTTGTAGGAGATCACATCTCGACAGGAGCCGCAGCCGGACCTCTCGGTGTTGGAGGCCTTTTTGCTATCGACCGTAGCGCTTGCAGTGGGTGGCGTTGCGGTCGTTTTGTTTGCGCGGCGTTGGAAGTAGTCCGGGCCTGGACCGGCAATTGAAACTGACGCGAGCCCAAGAAACAGGGCCGAGATAATTACGCACTTTGATGATTTCATAGTTCAGTCCTTTCCTATCACTTGTTTTGCATGCCGCCTCGTTGCGGTAAGCCAAAGGTGATACACTTGTCAGACTGTTTTCCCTCGCCGTTTCTGCGGGTTTTTAACCGATTCTATCCGCTTTCTGCGAAGATTTCGGATGAAGTCCACCAGTGCGCCCAGCATCATGCCCACGACTGCGCCTGCGGCCATCCGAAACATCGAAATTCCGTAGATAACTTCGAACACGGCTCCGACCAGTGTGCCGCCCAGCAGGCCCCACATCATCCACGGCAGGCCGTCTTCGGTGACGGCACGCAATTTAGCCGCCTTTTTGCTCTGCTTTGACATCGCGTCCTCCTTTGCGTTCTTGAGACGGACTGCTTGGCGCACGGAGCAATCGGAGCGCGTTGGCCACGACGAGGAGCGTCGCCCCCGTGTCGGCGAGAATCGCGAGCCAGAGGCTGGTAATGCCGAACACTGCGAGCCCCAGGAAGAGCACCTTCAGCGCGAGCGCGAAGGTGATATTGAAGCGAATGATGCCGAGAGTGCGACGGCCAAGGCGCACCGCTTCGGCGATCATCGAGAGGTTGTCCTGCATGAGCGCAATGTCGGCGGTCTCAATCGCGGCATCGGTTCCCGCTGCCCCCATCGCTATCCCCACACTGGCCGAGGCCATCGCGGGAGCATCGTTTACGCCGTCACCCACCATGCCGACGAATCCATGTTTCTCGCGCAGGGCTTTCACGGCGGCGACTTTGTCCTCGGGAAGGAGGTCACCGCGCGCGGTGTCGATGCCGACTTCTCGGGCGATGGCATCGACCGTGCGCTGGTTGTCGCCGCTGAGCATGACCAACTCGCTCACACCGGCCGCGTGCAAGGCGGCAATGGCGGCGCGGGCGTTGTCACGCACGGCGTCACCAACCGCGAGGATACCGAAAACTTGTCCGGGGCGGCCGTTGGCGGGTTTCTCACCCACTATCACCACGGACTGACCGCGCGCTTCGATCTCGCCGAGTCGGCGTTCCAAATCGGGCGAGCACACGCCAAGCTCGTGCGCGAAGCGGTGATTGCCCACGAAACAGGGCAAGCCACCCACCATCGCCTCGGCTCCGCGTCCGACGCGCGACTGATAGTCCGTGCCGGGCGTGAATTTGAGGGCGCGTTCCTGCGCGTGAGCGACGACCGCGCGGGCCAGCGGATGGGATGAGTGATCGTCAATGGCGGCGGCGATTTCGAGGGCCTTGTCCGCCTCGCCGGTCACCGCCTGAACTTCCAGCACGCGCGGACGGCCTTCCGTGAGCGTGCCGGTTTTGTCCATCGCGAGCGCCTTGAGTTTGCCAATGGTTTCGAGATGAGCGCCGCCTTTCACCAGCACGCCCCGGCGGGCGAGCGCGGTAAGACCGGCGACCACGCTCACCGGCGTCGAAATCACCAGCGCGCAGGGGCACGCGATGATGAGAAGCACACACGCGCGATAGAGCCAGGTGTTCCAGTCTCCGCCAGCCAGGAGCGGCGGAACCACGAAGATGAGCAGCGCAATCACCGCCACGGACGGCGTGTAGTAGCGGGCAAATACATCGACGAAACGCTGCGTCGGCGCTTTCTGTTCCTGCGCATCTGCGACCAGCCGGATGATGCGAGCGAGCGTGGTATCGCCCGCTGCTTTGGTGACACGGATTTCGAGCGAGCCCTCGCCGTTGATCGAGCCGGCGAACACGGAGTCCCCCGGCTGTTTGTCCACGGGCACGGATTCGCCGGTAATCGGCGCTTGGTTCACGGCGGAGCGACCTGTGTTGATGACGCCATCCAGAGGAATGCGCTCGCCATTTTTGACGACGACGACGGCATCCACGGCGACCTCGGCCACAGGTTTCTCGACGGTCTTTCCGTCGGCTTTCACCAACGCGGTCTCCGGTGCGAGTTCGAGCAGAGCGCGCACCGCGCGGCGGGCGCGCCGATCCGCCCAGCCTTCCAGCCACTCGGCCACCCCGAAAAGCACGACCACGGTAGCGGCTTCGGCCCACTCGCCGATCACCGTCGCACCCGTGACGGCGATGACCATCAAAAGGTTGATATTGGGACGCAGGCGGCGAACGGCCGCCCATGCGCTTGGGAGCAAAAACCATCCACCGGCCGCAATCGCGGCACCGGACAGAACTTTGATCAGACTTTCGGAACCGAAGTGTCCCGATTGCGCAACCAGAGCGCCCAGCGTCAACGCCGCCGCCACCACGAGACTGCGCGTCTCCCACGGATTTGCCTCTTGGCCGTGATCGCAGCCCTCATGGGAATGCTCCGCCGATTCGTCTCCGCAGTCGTGTTTATCAGAGTCTGGCTCATCGGTTTTGTTTTGATGTGTATGTGTCATGGATGAGCCCTTTGGTTTAGCTTTTAGTGTTATTATTGGAGCCGTCGTCTGCGTCGCCCGCCTTCACTAGCAACACAGGGATTTGAGTGCGGTGACGGACAGCCTCGGCGACGCTGCCTAAAAGGAGATCGCTCACAAAACGGTGCCCGTGCGTAGCCATTGCGATGAGATCGCATTTCACATCCCTCGCCACACGCAGGATCTCCTCTGGAGGATCGCCATAGGCGAGATGGGCCGACACCGAAAAGCCTTCCGCAGTGAGTTTTTCTTTGTGCGCCGCGAGCAACTGCCGGTCAGCGACAATCTCCGGGGAATCGGCGAGATTTAGCTGCGTGCGGTTGCGAGCGGCGTGTCCATCCGCGACGTGCAGCAGATGAAGAACCGACTGACTGGAGCGCGCGAGCAGGCGGATGTGCGCGAGAATGGTTTCGTCGGCCGAGGTGAGATCGAGAGGGATAAGGATGATTTTATACATGGCGCTCGAATCAGGGACGCAGCCAGCCAACGACAGTTTGCCCGAGTAGATAGACGTTGAGTCCGGCGATGATGATTGTGACGAACCACGCGAGCCAGCGGAGCCAGGCCGCATTCACGTGCTCCCCCATCTTGGCGCGGTCGCTGGTGAACAATACGAGCGGCACCACGGCGAAACTGAGCTGAAGCGACAGGACGACCTGACTGAGGATGAGCAGACGGCCCACGCCACTTTCGCCGGAAATGGCGACAACGATAATGGCGGGCACAATGGCGAGCAACCGGGTGATCATGCGGCGCACCCAAGGGCGCAGCCGGATGTTCAAAAATCCTTCCATCACGATCTGTCCCGCCAGTGTGCCGGTGAGCGTGGAGTTCTGACCGGATGCCAGCAGTGCGACGGCAAACAAGGCACTCGCCAGCGGCGCGGCCAGAACGGGCGTGAGCAGAAGATAGGCGTCCTTGATTTCGGCGACCTCGTGCCGCCCCGTGCGGTAGAACGCGGCCGCGCTTAGAATCAAAATCGCTGCGTTGATGAAAAACGCGATCAACAGCGCCAGCGTCGAATCGATGGTGGCGAATTTCACCGCCATCGTTTTCCCCTCCGCGTTTCGTTCAAAGGCGCGGGTCTGCACGATGCTGGAGTGCAGGTAGAGATTATGGGGCATCACGGTCGCTCCAAGAATGCCAATCGCGAGATAGAGCATGGCGGGATTGGTCACGATCTCCGCCTTGGGAATCAGTCCTCCCAACGCTTCTGCCACGATGGGATGCGATACGATCATCTCGTAGGCAAAGCAGGCACCGATGACGGCCATCAATCCGCCGACAAGGCATTCGATGTAACGAAAGCCTTTATTCTGGAGCAGCAGCACAATGAGGACATCCGCCGTCGTGATCAAAACGCCGACGAGCAAGGGCAGGCCGAAGAGAAGAGTAAGCGCGATAGCCGAACCGAGGACTTCTGCCAGATCGCAGGCAACAATCGCCACTTCGCAAAGCAGCCACAGTGCGATGGAAGTCGGGCGCGAGTAATGGTCGCGACATGCCTGGGCGAGATCGCGTCCGGTAACGATGCCAAGCTTCAGCGCGAGATGCTGAAGCAGGATCGCCATCAGATTCGAAATCAGAACGACCGAAAGCAACGCGTAGCCGAATTGGGCTCCGCCAGCCAGGTCGGTCGCCCAATTTCCGGGGTCCATGTAGCCGACCGCAACGAGCAGGCCCGGCCCCGTGAAGGCCATCAGTTTTTTCCAGAATCCCGAGCGCGGTTGCACCGGGATCGACCCATGCACCTCCGGCAGCGACGGTGTGCCGTTGTCTTGCCGCCATCCGGCGTCCGGGGGAGGAGATGGACTCATATTCAAAACCAAGGAGCTGCGTTCAACTTCAGATTCATCCGACACAAGCTGTCATGAGCCGCAGTGACAGCCCTGGAGCTGTCGTTGAACTTCGCGTGTGCCGTTGGGCATTTTCCGTTTTTTATTTCAAAAGATGCGGCTGGGAGACAGGCACCCAGCCGCATCGCACTAACATCCAGTAACAACAACGCATCCGGTTTCCCGGATGCGGAAGCTTCACTTACACGGCGCTGGCACCCGATTCCCTCGTGCTGATGCGGAGCGCGGTTTCGAGGTAGTAGGTGAACACCTTGCCATCGCCGCGCATCCCGGTGTGGGCGGCGGTGGCGATAACGTTGGCGACTTGCTCGGCCACATCGTCGTTCACCATCACCTCCACGCGGAGCTTCGGCACAGTGCCGACGAGGAGTTCGTCTTCTTTCTCGCGGTAATGCGAGTGACCGCGCCCGCGACCGAATCCGCGAATATCGGAAAATGACGCTCCGCTGACACTCTCCATATCATGCAGGGCATCGCGAACCGCCTCTTCCATCGATGGGCGGATGAAGGCAATGATGGCTTTCATGGTTTAGTGCTTATGCTCGTGCTCACCGCCTGCGTCATCGCAGGTACAGGCGTATTCGGCGTGTTTGCACTCTGCGCAGATTTCATCGTGAAAAAGCACGCGGTAGTTTTTCGGTTTGGCTCCGGCGGCTTCGCGGACTTGCACAACGACCGTGTAGTCATCGCCCTCGGGCAGCGGTGCGGTGGAAATCAGCGCGCCGTCTTTCGCGGCGAACTCGAGCTTCACCTTGCCGGTTTTCGCTTCGGCCGTGGCGTTCACGACCTGACCGGAAGCGGCTACTGGTTTGAGGTCTTTATCGTAGAAAGAGACCGCGACCGTGCGGTCTTTCTGCACGAAGAACTCTACGTGGGGAGCTTCGGTGGTGAGGATGCGCCCCCCTTTGGGACCGGGGATCGGCTTGGCAACGAGCGCGACGACCGAGGCGAGCAGCGCGAATAACGTGAGGAATAGACGACGGATGTTTTTCATGGGATGAAGAGAAGTTAGGATTTCGAGTGCTCGCCGTCATGGGCACGCACTTCAACGGAGGCGGTGCCAGGAGGGAGTTCTTCCAGCACTAAGGAATAGTGGCCGCGACCGGCTGGGGGTCGGGTGCGGTGCAACATACGGGGCGCGAACATCGCGGTTTTCTCCGACAGTGGCCGTCCCGCATGGTCCAGAAACACCACATCCAGATGGGTGAGATTCGTGGGCGGGCCGCCGAATGTCTTGTAGACCGAACCGACGACTGCGAGCCGACCATCCTTGGAAATCAGTTTCGGTTGAAGCACCGAAACTGCACCCGACGAAACCGGTGTGATGGCGACCGACGCCGCTTGCGGTGGCAGCGGGACCGAGGCGCAACCGGTCAGCCCGGTCGCGCCGAAAGCGACAATGCACATAAACGTTTTCATGCGTGTCCTCCTTTGGTTGATGGTGAAGCTGTGGGCGCGGGATCGCGCTCGAACCAGCAGTAAAGCGTGGGCAACAGAACCAGCGTCAGGAACGTCGCGGTGATGATTCCGCCGATGACGACAGTCGCCAGCGGACGTTGAACTTCCGCACCGGAACCATGCGCCAGCGCCATCGGCACGAAGCCAAGCGAGGCAACCAGCGCGGTCATGAGCACGGGCCGCAATCGCGTGAGCGCGCCTTCGAACACGGCATCGCGCACGTTCTTACCTTCTTCACGGAGCTGGTTGATGAACGAAATCATCATCACGCCGTTGAGCACCGCCACGCCCGAGAGGGCGATGAAGCCGACGGCGGCGGAGATGGAGAACGGCAGGTCACGCAGCCAGAGAGCAAAGATGCCGCCCGTGACCGCGAGCGGGATGCCGGTGTAAACGATCAACGCCTGCCGCACGCTGCCAAACGCCATGAAGATGAGCAGGAAGATGCCGCCGAGCGCCATCGGTACGACGATCATCAAGCGCGTGCGTGCTTCTTGTAGGTTCTTAAATGCGCCGCCGTATTCGACGAAGTAGCCGTCGGGTATTTTTACCCCGGCGGTGATTTTCGACTGCGCTTCCTCGACGAAGCTTTGCACGTCGCGACCGCGTAGATTCACCTGAATGGCCATGCGACGTTGAAACGCTTCACGGCTGATTGTGTTGACGCTTTCGGTGACGCTCACGTCGGCCACTTGCCCGAGCGTGATCAATCCGCCGTCGGCCGTGCGCACGGGAAGATTCGCGACGTTGGCGAAGTCCTGACGGGCGCGTTCAGGCAGCCGGGTGACGATGGGGAACCGGCGGTTGCCATCCACCACAATGCCGGACTCCGTGCCCGCAAAGGCGGTCTCGATGACCTTGTTCACTTCGGCGGCGTGGACGTTGTAGCGGGACATGGCGCCGCGATTGAGCACGACCTGGAGGACGGGAGCTTTGCCAGCGGCGTCGAATTCCACGTCGGCTGCGCCGGGAATCCGTTCGACGATTTCTCGAATTTCTCCGGCGACTTTTTCGAGGACTTCGTAGTCGTCGCCAAAGACCTTGATTGCGATGTCGGCACGACTGCCGGAAAGAAGTTCGTTGAAGCGAAGTTCAATCGGCTGGGAAAACAGATAGCTCTGTCCGGGGAAGTGCGTGGTCAGCTCTTCCGACATGAGGTTCGTCAGTTCGTCCTTGGTGATCGTGCGACCGTCGATCTTGCGCCATTCCTCCGGCGGCTTGAGCAGGATGTAGCTGTCGCCGACATTCACACCCATCGGATCGGTCGCCACTTCGGAAGTGCCGACGCGGGCGAAGGTGTGTGTCACCTCCGGGAATTTCTCCAACATGAGTTTCTCCGCCGCCGTCTGCATCTGGACCGACGGCCCAAGGCCTATGCTGGTCGTGCGGATCATCTGCGCGGCGAGAGAACCTTCGTCGAGTTGCGGGATGAACTCAGCGCCGAGATGACTGAACACCCACAGCGAGAGTGCGAAGATCGCGACCGCCACCGTCGTCAACAGCCAGCGCATCCGCAGACTGAAATTGAGCACCGGCGCGTAGATGCGCTTAGCGAAACGGATGAGGAAATTATCCTCTTCGCTCACTTTCTTCGTCATGAAGAACGAGCACAGGACGGGCACGATCGTGAGCGCGAGGATGAGGGCGCCGATGAGGGCGAACACGACGGTGAAGGCCATCGGCTGAAACATTTTCCCCTCGATGCCGGTGAGGGTGAACATCGGAAGATAGACGATGGTGATGATGACGACGCCGAACACGGTCGGAGATCCGACTTGTTTGCACGCCGCGAGGATGCTGTGCATCCGCTCTTCACGCGTGAGCAGGCGTCCGAGCTGATGCTGGCGGTGCGCGAGCACGCGCACGATATTCTCCGCCATCACCACCGCGCCATCGACGATGAGTCCGAAGTCAACAGCGCCGAGACTCATCAGATTACCGGATACACCGTAACGCACCATGCCGGTCATCGCAAAGAGCATCGATAGCGGAATGGCAAAGGCCACGATCAGAGCGGCCCGCCAGTTCCCGAGCAGCGCGATGAGCACAGCGATCACCAGGACCGCGCCTTCGAAGAGGTTCTTCTCGACGGTGCGCACCGTTGCATCGACGAGATCGGTGCGGTCGTAAACGGTTTCGATGGAAATGCCGGGTGGCATCTTCGCCCGCAGTTCGACGATCTTCTCATGTACGCGCTTGGAGACGAGCCGGCTGTTTTCGCCGATGAGCATGAGCGCCGATCCGAGCACGGCTTCCTCACCGTCATGCGTGGCCGAGCCCGTGCGCACGCCCGAGCCAATACCGACTTCCGCCACATCCTTGACGCGCAGCGCCGCCGGACGACCGGAGAACTTGAGCGGCAAATTGGCAATTTCCTCCGTCGTCTGCACGCGGCCGATGGAACGCACGGTGACGCTTTCGCCGCCTTTCTCCACCACGGAGCCGCCCGCGTTGGAAACGTTTTCCGCGATCACGTCGGAGACTTCGCCAATGGTGAGTCCGACACTGGTCAGTTTCACCGGGTCGGGAAGAATCACCAATTGCTTTTCGTAGCCGCCGGAGGTGTTGACCTCGGTCACGCCCTTGACGGTGCGCAGAGCCGGTTTGACCACATAGTCCTGCACGAGCTTGAGCTGGCGCAGACGTTCGACCGGATCGGATGAGGCATCCTTGAAGCCTTTGTCGTAGTGAACGGTGTAGTGATAGATTTCGCCAAGGCCCGTGGTGATAGGCGCGAGCTTGGGCGTCACGCCGGGCGGCAATTCTTCGAGTACGGCTTGTAGACGCTCGCCCGCGAGTTGCCGTGCGCGGTAGATGTCAGCGTCTTCTTCAAAAATCAGCGTTACTTGCGAAAGGCCGAATTTCGAGATGGAGCGCACTTCGAGGAGTTTCTCGATGCCGCCCATCTCCACTTCGATGGGATAGGTGACGAGTTTTTCGATTTCTTCGGGAGCGAGTGCGGGGACAGAGGTATTGATCTGTACCTGCACGTTGGTGATGTCGGGAACGGCGTCGATGGGCAGCCGGCTGGCTGACCAAAGGCCGATGGCGATGAGCGCGACCATGCCGATCAGCACGAAAACGCGCTGGCGGAGGGCGAACTCTAGAATTTTGTCGATCATGTTGGGATCAGAAATGGATGAGGATTAGTGGCTGTGTCCGCCGCCCTTGGTGAGGCGCAGTTCGGAGAGCCAGAGTTGTTCGACGGGCGCGGTCACGACCACGTCACCCGCATAAAGTCCGTCCGTGATTTCCACGAAGTCGGCGGAGCGCGCGTCGAACAACT
>JBEHXD010000033.1:0-19993 GCA_048498875.1 Verrucomicrobiota bacterium | reverse complement strand
ATGCGCTCTGCTATTCACTGTTGATGCTCATCCTCGGCGTGTCCCCCATTTTTGCACCATCGGTCGGCGGACAACTGATCGGGCTCACGGGCTGGCGCGGGATTTTCTGGGTGCTGGCCGCGCTCGGTGTAGGCTGCGCCGTTTCGGTGGCGGCCGCGTTGCCGGATTCTGCGCCCGAGACGAGAGTGCGGAAGGGGGGAGTGGTGCTTGCGTTGAAAACCTATTGGCGGTTGTTAAAGGACCGGCGGTTTCTCGGTGCGGTAATGGTGGCCGGTTTTATGGTCGGCACGATTTTCACCTACCTGACAGGCTCGGCGTTTGTGCTGATCGAACTTCATGGGCTGACTCCGCAACAGTACGCCATTGCGTTTGGTTTCAATGGGGTGGGACTTATTCTGGCGTCGCAACTCAACCGCTGGCTGGTCGCCCGTTATTCGGTCCGCTCCGTGGTCGCGGCGGGATTGGTGGTGGGCGTGGCCGTGGGGCTGGCGCTTTTGCTCACCTCGGCGATGCACTGGGGCGGACTTTACGTTCTGATGGCGCTCTTGTTTTTGAATTTGTCGGTCGCGGGTTTGATCATGCCGAATATTGCGGCCATCGCCATGGCGCCCTTTGGCGAGGTCGCCGGGAGTGCCTCGGCGTTGCTTGGCACGATTCAGTTTGGCGTGGGTTCAGCCGCGGGTGCACTGGTGGGGGTATTGCACAACGGCACCGCGATTCCGATGACGGCCGGCATTTTCGCCTGCGCGTTCGCGAGCTTTACGGCATGGCGAACGCTGGCCCGCGAATCCGGAACCTAAAGGGGAATTTTCTCGCGAAGGTTTCGAAGTAAGGGAGGGTCGGACTTTTCGACACTGAGTTTACCGAGCCTGGAGAGTACACGGTGTGTCAGGATCGGCACGTTGAAACAGGGTCAGGATTTCGGCGTCAGCGGGGTGTAATAATAAACCACGATGTACGTTGCCGGAGTGGTTCCCGCGTTGCGCAATGACGTCACGGCATTGGCCGCGAGGAAGAAAACGGAACCGGGGCCTGCGGCGTGCGTCTGGCCATCGATGTGCATTTCGACGAGGCCTTCTTTGACGATGATGATTTCCTCCTGAAGATGTTTTCGCGGTTCACCGCTGTTTTCTCCGACATTGAGGGTCGTAATGTGACAATGGGCTTTGTCGAGCGTCGTCGTGGGACCGTCGAACACGTCGCGGCGCACGCCGTTTTTCGTGGGCTGCGGCTTGAGCTCGTCCCAGACGTAGGCGTGGGAGGTGAGTTTTGCCGGCGGAGTCGGGGCAGGCGTTTCGGCGGAAAGCATGGAGGTAAGAAACAGCAAAGCGAAGACACTGGCTAATGTTTTCATAGGGGAGTTCGGATTGAGGAAGGTAACCGCTGAGTCAATTCGATGAAGAAAGGGGATTCGGAGAATTTTGTAACCACTAATAGTTTCGCCAAAAGGGAGGCGAAACTTACGAAGTCACCTCCGACTAATCGTCTCCGGTTTGGGTTCCGGGGAGTCTGCTGATCGCGACTGGGACTTCAGCCCGACCTGACTGTCCTTGTTTGTCTGAGCTGGGGGAGAACAGTTCGCGTTTGCGAGAATGGGGTGATTTGCGTTGGTTGGGCGCGCATGAATACCCCGGCTTTGATTTTTCGTGCGATTGCGGTTTCCGTCGCAGGATTTCTTTCGAGCTTCGCACTGGCGCAAAATCCCCCGGCGGCCACGGCCGGCAATCCTCCTGCTCCAGTGGCAGCGCCGCCGCTGAAGGATGCGGAAGGCCGCACGCTTCGGCGGGCGCCGACGGGACATCTCACCAATTATTACGAAGAGAAAGTGGCGCCTTACACGCTCCCCGATCCGCTCGTTCTGGCCGACGGAACTCCGGTGCGCGATGCGGACACGTGGTTTAAGCGCCGCCGTCCCGAGATCCTGAAGCTGTACGAAACCGAAATCTACGGTCGCGTGCCCGCCTCCGCGCCGAAGGTACGCTTCGAAGTGGTGGAGAAGGAGGTTCCTGCTCTCGATGGGCTCGCTTTGCGGAAACACATCGTCGGCCATTTTGGCGAAAAATCCGACGGACCGGCGGTGAATGTGATGTTGTATCTACCCGCAAAAGCGACCGGGCCGGTGCCGGTGGTGCTGCATATCACGTTTGGGGGAGATCCGCTGATTCCTCAACCGGCTGCGTCCGTTCCGGCAGGCGCGACGCCTCCCCGGCGCTTCAACGACATGGGACCGGTCGCCGAGGTGCTTTCGCATGGTTATGCCTACGCGATTCTGCGCTACACGGAAATCCAGCCCGATAATCCGCTCGGTCGCACACAGGGCGTGATGGGACTTGCCCTGGCGTCCGGACAAACGACGCAGGCCTCGGACGAGTGGGGCACGATCAGCGCGTGGACTTGGGGCCTGAGCCGCATCGTGGATTATCTCGAAACGGATTCCGCGGTGGACGCGAAACGGATCGCACTCGTCGGTCATTCCCGACTCGGCAAAACGGTATTGTGGGCCGGCGCCACCGATCAGCGTTATGCGCTGATCTATTCCAGCCAGGGAGGTGAAATGGGGTCGGCGCTCGCGCGGCGCGACTATGGCGAGACGGTCGACGACATGGCGGCAAATTATGGCTATCAGTTCGCCGGGAATTTTCAGAAATATCCCGGGCACTGGAACGACATGCCGGTCGACGCGCACATGCTGATTTCACTCAGTGCACCGCGGCCGGTTTTTGTGAGTGGAGGCAGCGGCGACCAATGGTCGGATCCGCATGGCGAATTTCTCGGTATGGTGGCGGCCGGCCCGGTCTGGCGATTGCTCGGTCAATCCGATCTCGGCACCACGGAAATGCCCGCGCTCGATATGCCGGTGGCAACAGGCACGCTGGCTTTTTTAAATCACAACGGTCCGCACGCGATCACTCCGCTCGATTGGAAGACGTTTCTCGGTTTTGCCGACCGCTTTCTCAAGCCGCAGCCCTGACCTCAATCCTCATTCAGGCAAACTCATGCCCAAAACAACGAAAAGTGCGGCGTTAAGAATTGCCGTGGTGGGTACTGGGGAAGTGGCACGGAAAAATTATCTGCCTTTTCTCGCGGCCCAGAAGGATGTGGTGCTGGCCTGCTGGAATCGGACCTCCGCAAAAGCGTCCGCGGCCGCACGCGATTTTGGCGGAGTGCATTGCAGCACCCTGGAGGAATTGATGGAATGGAGACCGACGGCGGTGCTCGTGCTGACCGCCGAGACTTGCCGGTATGAGGGAGGAATGAAATTGCTCCAATTGGGTGCCCAACGGCTTTTTTTCGAAAAACCACTGGTTGCCGCTGGTGGACAGGCTCACGTCAGCGAAAAAGATTTTCTGGCGGGTCGGACGCTGATGCGGCTGGCAGCCCGCCGGCGGTGTGAAACCGCTATGGTTTTTAATTACCGGTTTTTCGAGCAGAGCGTCGCAGCCCGCGACCTGGCCGCACGTCGCCGGTTTGGTCGGGTGACGGCGGTGGCCGGTCAGGTCCATTATGCGTGCTGGAGTCATTGCATTGATCTCATCCAGTGGTTTGCGGGAGGAATCCGCGAACTCACGGCCTTGGGCGGCCCGGTATTGCGGGAAGGCGACCGGGTGGGCGCGGCCAAAGATGTGACCGCTGCTTTTATTACAGAGGACGATGCCGCCGGCACGTTGATCGGTACTGCCGGGATGAAGTGGCAGCATCCGTTGTTTGAGCTGACGTTTACCTATGAGCACGGGCGCATTCATTTGCGCGACCTCGATGGCACGCTCGAAATTCTCGATGGCCGGAGAAAATGCCATGAAACAATTTCGCTGGTGCGCGATGCTTCCCGCTGGACCAGTTATGATGAGTCATTCCGCCAGGCGGTGGGCGCCTATCTGCAATCCCTGCGAAAGCGGACGGCGCCGCCCGTGTCCGGGATTGATGGCTTGCGCGAACTGCAAGTGGAGGCCGCGATGCGGCGTTCGATCAGGGAGCGTCGTCCGGTGAATCTGGCGCGTGAATTTCCGCTGTAATTTGGTTTCAAATTTAACCTATGGAATTCAGAAAACTGGGTGGTTCGGATTTGTCGGTGCCGGTGCTCAGCTTTGGCACGGCAACATTTGGCGATGGCGAGGGATTTAAGATGTGGGGCAATAACGGCGTGAAGGAAGCCACCCGGGTGGTGGACCTCTGTCTCGAGGCCGGCGTCACGATGTTCGATTCGGCCGATATTTATTCGGCGGGACAGGCGGAGGAAATTCTGGGGAAGGCGATCAAAGGCCGGCGCGACCGGGTGATTATTTCCACCAAGGGAACCTTTCGTTTTAGCAGCGCGCCCGACGACGTGGGCTCTTCACGTCGGCACCTGACCAAACAGATCGAAGGCAGTTTGAGGCGTCTCGGGACCGACTACATCGATCTTTACCAGCTGCACGGCTTCGATGCCTTGACGCCGGTGGAGGAGGCCGTGAGCACGCTGAACGACTTTGTGCGCGCAGGAAAAATCCGCCACGTCGGGTGCTCCAATTTCTCCGGCTGGCACCTGATGAAGTCGCTCGCGGTCTCTGAAAGAAATAACTGGGCGCGTTACGTCGCGCACCAGGCGTATTATTCCCTGCTTGGCCGGGAGTTTGAATGGGAGCTGATGCCGCTCGCGCTGGATCAGCAGGTTGGCACCGTGGTGTGGAGCCCGCTCGGTATGGGTCGACTGGGAGGAAAGATCCGGCGAGGTCAGGCGGCTCCACAAGTCAGCCGGCTGAACGACCCGGGCACGGCCCGCATCGCTCCGCCAGTGGAGGACGAACAGCTCTATCGCGTGGTGGACACCCTTGATGAAATCGCGCGCGAGACGGGGAAGAGCGTGGCACAGATTGCGATCAACTGGGTGCTGCAGCGACCCAGCATAGCGACCGTGATCATCGGCGCGCGCGATGAAGCGCAGTTAAAACAGAATCTGGGTGCAACCGGCTGGAATCTGACGGCGTCGCAAGTGGCGCGACTCGATGCGGTCAGCGCGAAACCGAAACTCTATCCGTACTGGCACCAGGCACAATTTGCAGAGCGGAATCCATTTCCGACTGCTTAGATCATTTCTAATGAAATGAGCCGGAAATAAATTAGAAATGGCAGGGCGGATTATCCCTAATCCGCCGTTCAGGATGACCGCTTATCTCGATTGGTTTTCGTACGTCTCCCGGCGGATTAGGGATAATCCGCGCGACCTTTGTCATGCCGTTCAGGATTGGTGCCGTGCCCCGCGATTAGTTCAAAACCATCGGATATGGTCTGATTTTTTATAGGAACGCCTTGGCCGGCGGGAGGCTCACGCCAGCTGCGGCACAATCCACGGCGACCGGTATTCGCGGGAAAGATGCTGGTTGGCCGCGGCGGAATTTTCGCCGGTAAAGCGCTCGTTGGCGCCATCGAAAGTCAGTGGGGCGCCAAAGAGAGCAGGCGTTTTAGCCAGATCGATTTCGTTGGCGGCAAGATGCCGGGTAAAACGACCGAAAGGTTCGGCGAGCGATCCGCTGCCAAGCTGATCGGCGATGTCGCCGGGCTTCAGCGTTTTTCCGGTGCGATGGGAAATGTTGGCGAGATGGACCAGCGCACAGGACCGATGTCCCTCGGACAAAGGCGCGTGCAGGTCCGATTCCTTCCGGCTGCGCAATGCGTCGATGAAATTGGCGTGGTGGTTGGCGATTCCCTTGAATTCCCGCACGAGACGGCCATCGCGATCGTAGGCCTGAACGAGGTCGTAGGAGGAAGGCACGGTCAGATAACCGCCTTCGCAATGCACGACGTTCCCCACGTTGAGGCCGGAATATTGGTCCATGGTTTCACGCAGACCACCGAATGAGGCCAGTTGCATGCTGGCGCCGGCGGCACCGCTGTATTGATCGGGTTTGGTCGGAAGTCCGCGCACTTCGAAAATAAAGGGCGTGGGATAGTCATAGTGCACCAGAAAGGAATTGGGCGTTTCACCGTCGTCCTCATAGCCAAAACGACCGCCGACCGTTAAAACCCGCGCGGGATGCTGGGCCGGGTCGCCGAGGAAGCGGCGGCCGACGTCCAACTGATGATTGCCTTGCGCAACCATATCGCCGTTGCCGGTGGCCCACTGCCAGTGCCAGTCGTAGTGGAAACGCGTGCGATGCATTGGTACGGAGGGGGCCGGACCGAGGAAGAGGTCGTAGTTGACGGTGGAGGGCGGAGGAACCGGACCGGTATTTTTGCCGATGCTCAGCCGTCGTTTGTAGACGATGCCGCGGACTGCGGTGACCTTGCCGAGGTGCCCGGCCTTCATCCATGCGATGGCTTCCGGGATGGCGAGACTGGAACGGTTTTGTGTATTTACCTGAACGATACGATTGTACTTTTTCGCCGCCGCAAGGATCTGGCGGCCTTCCCACAGATTGTGCGAAACGGGTTTTTCGTGGAGCACATCCTTGCCGGCCTGCATGGCCCAGATGCTCTGCACGGCGTGCAGGTGATTCGGCGTGGCGATCGCGATGGCATCGATGTCGGTTCGGGTCAGTAGCTCGCGGAAATCCAGCACTACATCCGGATTGTCGCCGGCCTTGCGGGCGGCGGCGAGTTCGCGGTCCAACACCGCCGTGTCGACATCGCACAGCGCGACGACACGCACGCCCGGCATGGTCCTGAAGTCGCGGGCAATCCCGGCGCCACGACTGTTCAATCCGACGACCGCGATGCGAATATCGCCGTTGGCGCCGGCAACCTGGGCGCGGGATCGGGCGGAAAAAGCGGCGCCAGCCGCGGCAACCGACAGGCTTTTGAGAAACGAGCGGCGAGAAAGGGGAGGGTTCACGCGAAGGAAGGGTTACGGCGGGAGGAGGGCTGGCTCAACGGCAAAGCAGCAGGGCGGTTGGGGCAATCGCCCATACCCATGACAGTCCGGGTGAATCAACCGTCAGGGTCGGCTTGATTTCTATCCTAAAAATTCAGACTGAATTTGTCTCGCCGTTGTGTTTACGTTGCCCTCACTGCCGCTCGATGAGTGAATGATCAATTTGCCATACTGGTCGCGATCAATGGCTTCCTGAATCACGACTCTCTTGCTCTCGAAACTATACTGCGAAGAACGACGGGTGGTAATCTGTCGTTGGTCGAGTCCTCGAGCCAGCAATCGTTGCACGTGGGCATTTTCCCCGGGCTCCTGAACGAGAACAACCCGATTGTTGCACAGATGCAGCCAGTTGAACTCGGCGAGCAAGGCCCCTTCCAGGAAAATAATCCCCCGTCGCTTGGCGAGATCGAGTCGTAGCAACGTGAGCAAAGCGTCGCGACTTATTTCGTTGAGAACTTTGAGTTGGGCTGCGTCCCCAAACACTATTTGGCCGAGTTTTTTCCGGTCTTTGGTTCCGAAGTGAACTTCAATTTGCGACTGGGTTTTCCGGGCGAGCGCGGTGTCACCCTCAAGCACCTGGCGACCAATTTCGTCGAAATTGACATGATGTGCGTCCGGAAACTGATCCACAAGTGTCCGGCAGAGGGTTGATTTTCCCGATCCGATGGTGCCCGTAACGCCAATGATTCGCTGGCCGAGTTTCTTTTCGATCTCGGCCTTCACATTCAGCGTCACGAATTCGTGAATGAGTCCCTGATGTCGGGCCAGTTCCTTGGCGGCCGATGAACTCACATTGTTGAGTTTTGCATCGGCAAACAGCAGCACCGTTTCCGTTCCGAATTGTTGGGTGAGACTGATGTCGTGAAGCAGTCGCTCGTAGTCGAAGTCCTGGGCGTTCCGGGCTCCTTTCACGAGATGCGTGAAACCATGGAGTTTGGCAAAATCGACCGTCAGTCCATCGACTGGCTGGACGTCTACATCACTGAGTCCGGCCATGACCAGCGTTTCCCGGACGAGTTGAATGCGCTCGTTCCGATCAAACAGGTATTTCTTCGCTGCGTTCTCACCCACGCCTACGGTCACGTGGGCGAAAATTCCCCGCGTGCGCCGGACGATGTCGAGATGGCCCCGGGTGAAGGGGTCGAATGAACCGGTGTAGAGCGCTTTCATGGCAAAAGACCTTTTAGTTCGCGCCGGACGTTTTCGAGCACTGACGAATTTAATTGCTGGGCGGCCTCGGTTTTGAACAACGAGTGCTTCTCGGCGACGCTCTCGATGTGACGGAGAAATTGGATTCGACGATCGCGATAGTCGGTGAGTCCGAGCCCAAAAGCCAGGGCTTCAACCACTATTTCGCGAGCGTAGTTGTCGTATGCGCCCGGGTCTTCGGCCAGGATCATCAGATCGGCATCGTGAATGGTCTGTCCGAGTATCTCAAAGTTCCGACTGGTGGGAGCGGGCATACCCATCACCTTCGACAATGAGGCCATGGCAGGTGTGGCAAGGTGGGTGGTTCCCTCCACAATCAAGTGAGCGGCCAACGCGGAGGTTTCGCCCGGCCGTTCCTGGTATAGCTTGGCGGCGCTGGCGAGTTCGTGGTTGGGGCCTTGAAAAACATCATGCCAGCTGATGGCGAGAACGAGTGATTCCTTTTCAAACGCGTCGAGCAAATCGAAGGCTTCGGAATGCCGCAGCAGGGCACGGCTGCATTCGTAGACATGGACGACATGTACCCAGGTGTGGTAAGCACGTCCCGGGACGTTGTAATGGGGGATGGCGGCCTGATCGCAGGGAGGCAGCACGGTCACGGGATGATTTGATCGAAGTGCGAGAAATTGCGAAGTGTTCATCGTAATTTTGCCGGCCGCAGGCGAACGGCTCGGGGTTATTGATGGTCAATGACAACAGACAGTCTACCCGGGCGTCTGTCCTAATACGTCATATGCGTGACGAGTGCGCGGTCTTGTGCCGGGTAGGTGGCGCGCTGGTCGCGCCACGTTCACGATCGTTGCGTGACAAGCACGCAACCTACGGACGGAAATATCACCTTTCCGCCAACCGCCGTGAGACGACGTGGCGCGTGGAAATAAAAAGCCCCGGTCGAATGAACGACCGGGGCTTGAAAGTGAAAGGCGGTTGAGGGCAACCGCCCTACCGAATTACTTCTTCAGATCAGCAATCGCGGCCTGGGCGGCGGCGAGGCGGGCGACCGGCACGCGGTAAGGCGAGCAGGACACGTAGCTGAGGCCGAGCTTATGGCAGAACTTGACCGAATCCGGATCACCACCGTGTTCACCGCAGATGCCGAGCTTGATGTCAGGACGGGTCTGGCGGCCTTTCTCGATCGCGATCTGCATCAGCTGGCCAACGCCGGTCTGGTCGATCGAGGCGAACGGGTTCTTCTTCATGATCTCGGACTCTTGATAAGCACCGAGGAAGGAACCGGAGTCGTCGCGCGACATGCCGAGCGTGGTCTGCGTGAGATCGTTCGTGCCGAAGCTGAAGAACTCAGCGGTCTTCGCGATCTCATCGGCGGTGAGCGCACCGCGCGGAATTTCGATCATGGTGCCGACGGTGTAGCTGATCTTAACTTTCTTTTCAGCCTGAACCTTGGTGGCGCCTTCGTGAACGAGCGCGGTCTGGAGATCGAGCTCCTTCTTGAAGCCGACGAGCGGGATCATGATTTCGGGCTTGGCCTTGAAGCCAGCCTTCGTCGCGTCAGCGGCGGCCTCGAGGACGGCGCGGGCCTGCATGGCGGTGATCTCAGGATACTTGATGCCGAGACGGCAGCCGCGGAAACCAAGCATCGGGTTGAACTCGTGAAGCTCGTGCACGCGGTGCTCGATCTTCTTGACGTCGATGCCGAGCTTGGCAGCGAGGGCGGCCTGCTGGTCCGCCGAGTTCGGGAGGAACTCGTGCAAGGGCGGATCGAGGAAACGGATGGTCGCCGGAAAGCCTTTGAGGGCCTTGAAGATTCCGTAGAAGTCGTCGCGTTGATACGGCAGCAACTTGGCGAGCGCTTTTTCGCGATCGGTCAGGTTGTCGGCGAGAATCATCTCGCGCATCGCGTCGATGCGATCGCCCTCGAAGAACATGTGTTCCGTGCGGGTAAGACCGATGCCGACGGCGCCGAAGGCGATCGCCTGCGCAGTCTGCTCAGGCGTGTCGGCATTCGTGCGGACGGAGAGCTTGGTGGCTTGCGCGCACCATTTCATGAGCTGATTGTAGCTCTTGAACTTTTCCGTGGCCTGCGCGGCTTTGTCGCCGTTGATGAGGCCGGCGATGATTTCGGAAGGAGCGGTCTTGATCTGGCCGGCGTAAACGACGCCGATGGTGCCATCGATCGAGAGGAAGTCGCCTTCCGCGAAGGTCTGGCCGTCGACGGTGACGGTCTTCGCGTTGTAATCGACCTGCAGCGCAGCGGCACCGCAGACGCACACCTTGCCCATCTGGCGGGCAACGAGCGCGGCGTGCGAGGACACACCACCGCGGGCGGTGAGAATGCCTTCGGCGGCGATCATGCCGCGAAGATCTTCGGGAGAGGTCTCAACGCGAACGAGGAGAACTTTTTCACCCTTCTCAGCGGCGACCACAGCACGGTCGGCGTTGAAGTAGATTTTGCCGGTGGCAGCGCCAGGGCCGGCCGGGAGACCGTTGGCGATGACCTTGGCTTTCTTGACCTCGGCGAGATCGAAGATCGGGGCGAGCAATTGCTCGAGCTGGTCGGCCGGATTGCGGAGGATGGCGGTTTCCCACGTGATGAGCTTCTCCTTCACCATATCGATGGAGAACTTCAACGCGGCGGCGGCGGTGCGCTTGCCGTTGCGGGTTTGCAGCATGAACAGCTTGCCTTCCTGGATCGTGAATTCGATGTCCTGCACGTCCTTGAAGTGAGCCTCGAGGGTCTTGCGGACCTTGAGCAGCTCGGCGTAGGACTTCGGCATCTGGTCCTTCAGCTTGAGGACGGGTTCTGGAGTGCGAACGCCGGCGACGACGTCTTCACCCTGGGCGTTGATCAGGAATTCACCGTAGAATTCATTCGTGCCGTTGGCCGGGTTGCGCGTGAACGCCACGCCGGAACCGGAGCTTTCGCCGGTGTTACCGAACACCATGGCCTGCACGTTAACGGCCGTGCCCCATTCGGACGGAATGTTGTACTTGCGGCGATAAACGATCGCGCGGTCATTCATCCAGGAGCCGAACACCGCGCCGGCCGCGCCGCGCAGCTGGTCCCACGGATCATTCGGGAATACTTTGCCCGTGCGTTCTTTCACAAGGGCTTTGAAACGAACGACGAGTTCCTGCTGGTCTTCAGCGGTGAGCTTCGAGTCTTCGATGTCGCCGTGATATTTCTCGTGCTTGAAACCTTCGATGACCGTCTCGAACGGCTCATGGTCTTCGCCTTCCTTCTTCTGCACGCCGAGCACCACGTCGCCGTACATCTGGATGAAGCGGCGGTAGCAATCCCACGCAAAGCGGGCGTTGCCGGTGGCCTTCTCGAGCGAAACGACGGTCTCGTCGTTCAAGCCGAGATTCAAAATCGTGTCCATCATGCCCGGCATGGAATCGCGGGCGCCCGAGCGAACGGCGACGAGGAGCGGGAAGCCCTGCGCATCGCCGAACTGGTAGCCCATGATCTTCTCCATGTTCTTCACGCCGGCTTCCATCTGGGCCTGCAACGAGGCCGGATAGGTGCGCTTGTTGGCGTAGAAATAGGTGCAGACTTCCGTGGTGATCGTGAAGCCGGGAGGCACCGGCAGGCCAATGCGCGTCATTTCCGCGAGATTGGCGCCCTTGCCGCCGAGCAGGTTTTTCATCGTACCGTTACCGTCGGCTTTGTTTGCGCCCCAAGTATACACGTACTTGAGAGCCTTGGAGGCGGCGGGTTTCTTTGAGGCAGGTGCCTTTGCCTTTTTAGGGGCTGATTTCTTGGCAGTGGATTTCTTGGCCATATGGGTTGAAGTAAAATGAACGATAGGAACGCTCATCGCATAATAGCCCGGTGAGGGTGTCAACGGCGGACACGGCATTTTGCCCGAATTCACCGGGAGGCGGGCCGGTAAAAGTCTTTTAAAGACGGGTGTTGCGGGCGGGGGCGAAAGTTGTTTCTAGGACGGGTCTTGAGCGAACAACCGCCATTTGCCAAATACGACCAAGTCCCGGCCAAACCGGACGATGATGAGCTCGTGCATGGTAAAAAGGCCATGGGTTTCCTCGAGCATCTGGAAGATTTGCGGGTCACCCTGATCAAGTGCGCCGTGGTTTTTGCGGTCTTTGTCACGGCGATCGCCTACTTTGTGGACACCTTTTCCAAGGCCCTGAGCTGGCCGCTCGAGAAGGTCCGGACGGAGTTTCCGAAAATGAGCACTGATTTGATCACGAACAGCCCGATGGGGGTGTTCAGTGTGATCATCGATATCTGCTTGATTGGCGGACTGGTGCTCTCGCTGCCGTTTTTTCTGTTTTTTGCCGGGCAATTCATCGCGCCGGCACTCACGAAGCGGGAAATGAAAGTCCTGCTGCCGACCTGTATGTCGGCAATGATGCTTTTTTTGGGAGGATCCGCCTTTGGGTATTTTCTCCTCACCCCGAGTACGATCCGGGTCTCCTACCAGCTGAACGAAATGCTTGGCTACTCGGTGATGTGGACGGCGGATCGATACTACAGCCTGCTGATGTGGCTCGTGCTCGGCATGGGGGCGGCGTTTGAATTTCCCCTGCTGATCGTTCTGGCGGTGTACATGGGTCTGATCGAGGTGGCGACCCTGCGCAAATACCGCCGTCACGCCATCGTGGTGATCTTTATTATCGCGGCCGTGGTCACGCCGACGCCGGATCCATTTAATCAAACCATGTTCGCGCTGCCGTTGATCGTCCTCTACGAGATCGCCATCTTCGTCGGGTCGGGTTTGAAGCGCCGGCGCAAGGATGAAGTGATCAACGTGGGGTAAGGGAGCTAATCGCGGCTGCAATGGTAGGGCGGATTATCCGTAATCCGCCGTTTCAGGACATTCGCGAATGTCCATGGTGATCGTGAATCGAACCGGCGGATTAAGGATAATCCGCCCTACCGTCAGCATAATCGCTCAGCGCTCCGCCGGCTTCGCTGCCGCCAGCGCCTTCGTCACCACATTGGGATTTTTTTCCAAATGACGGGTCAGCGCCTCGATCGCGCGAAATGTTTCCGGACTGATGTGGTGCTCCATGCCTTCCACGTCGTCGTAGATGATTTTCTCGTCGGAAATCCCGATCACCCGCAGGAAATCGGTCAGCAACTGATGGCGGTGGGCGATGCGCCGAGCGACTTCGAGGCCGGAGCTGGTCAGGACCATGCCACGGTACTTCTCATATTTGATGAAGCCCTCGGCATCGAGGCGTTGCACCATGGCGGTGACGCTCGCTTGGGAAATTTTCAGGCCTTCCGCGATGTCGACCACGCGGGCATAGCCTTTTTGCGCGATCAATTGCTCGATCTTTTCCAGATAATCCTCAACCGCGACGGTGGTGCGGCGGTGGGAAGGGGAAGGAATGGCGGCGGCCACGGAAGGGTGGAAATTCAGCCGCCGGAGCGGGCGCAAATTCGCGCGAACGCGGGCTTATTTGCGGGTATCCCGCTGAAACACGAACACGACTTTCAGCATCTGCAGGGCGAGCCAGAAAACGCCGCTCATGCACGCAGAGGCAAGGCCACCCCACAGCATGATCATCTTCGGATCGTTCGATGGCACGTGGGAATTCACCAGCCAGTAGAAAATACAGAACGCGACGGCGGTAAGTGCCAAATCGACGATCAGCATGAAGAAGGAAAACGGCTTTTTCTCAGGCGTGGCCATTGGGGAAAAAGAAAGGCCGGGAGGGGGTTTGTCGAACAGAAAGTTTGTCGGGTGAGTGATCGCGAGGGGATGAAGAAGGGCGGTAAAATCACCGGGTTACAGGTAGTCCAGCCGTACGGACAGAAGCCAAAAGTCAAGGGTTCCTGCCTGGATCGGGTATGTCATTTAAAACGTGGACGATAGTGGATGCATCTTCTGCACCTGATTCCATGTAAAGCTCTCCATCCATTTTCGGAGAGAACCAGATGCTTGTCACCCCTACCGCAAATCCATTCCGATCAACTACCGGGGCGCCACTAAATCCCCGGATGTCAACGTGCGGCTCGATATCGAATCTAAATCTGCCGCCAGGTGCACGCTCAGTGACTTTTCCTGTGTACACCTTCTGTGCGACCTTGGGCTCCGCATAGGATACTCCGATCAGAAAGACGGTTTCACCAATTTCAACAGGTGTTTTTCTGGCCTGAAGCGGAAGAATTTGAGCGGGAATGTTTTTTTGATCGATCCGCAATATAAGCCAGTCGGCGTGTTGTTTGATCGTCGGCTTTGGCATGGGTCCCAGTCCCTCCACGTGAACAGTTTCGTCTGATTTGGTCCTTGGAAAGAGCAGCCACTCTTCCAGCACATCGTTGAGCCGGTCACTTGTAATCGTTGGTTCTACCCCGCCATTTTCACCCAGGAGATGAAGCGCGGTGGCACCGAATATCTCACCGTTGGGTGCGCGTAACAGGAAGGCACTGGCTCCGTTGAGCGCTGTATGGCCGCGAAAGTGGGCGGAATTTGTCAGGACCATTTGCGGCCATTGGAGGGGGGACTTTGCACTCCATGTTTCAGCTGCCGGTTCGGAGCAAATTGCGAAAGGCGACGAGAAAAAGGCAACGATCGTCACCAGGGAAGTACACAATTTTATCTCCATACAAAGCAATTGGCGTATCTGGATAAGCTTTGGTTGCCGTTCATACCATTCGCGTGGTTCGCGGGCCACAACCCGGGCCGATGAGGGCATCGGCCCCTACCCAACGCACTGACGTTCGCTGCTGGATTTCAAAATTTCGTGCCGTTTCGTGTGTTTCGTGGGCGAACGTTTGGTCTGGTCAGGATTCGAAGAGTGGCAGGATTTGCATGCCAGGAACAGTGACCAGGCCTTTGTCGGTGATGCGGATTTCGGGGATCACGGATAGCGGGATGAGGTTGAAACCCATGTAGGGCAGGGTGGCGCCGGTGGCGCTCCAGGCTTGTTTGAGGGCGGTCGATTCTTTGGCGACCACGGTGGCCCGTTTGTCGGAAAGCAGACCGGCAATCGGCAGTTCGACCTTGGCGATGACTTTGCCGTCGCGCACCACGCAGACGCCGCCGCGCATGGCCTTGATGGTCTTCAGCGCGAGTTGCATGTCCGCTTCATTCGTGCCGGCGAGGATGATGTTGTGGGCGTCGTGGCCGACCGAGCTTCCGACGGCGCCGCTCTTCAGGTTGAAATCCTTAAGCAGGCCGTGCGCGACCTTGCCGTTTTTCCCGTGGCGTTCGATCACGGTGACAAAACAGAGATTATGCTGCGCAAAGAGTTGCGGCCAGGTTGTGCCGGGCTCCGGATTCAATGCCACTTTTTCGTGAAACAAAATAATTCCCGGGAGCGCGGTGCGGATGGTGTTGGCCGTGACCGGGCCTTCGGGAACTTCCGGTGTGAGCTTTAACTTGGGCTTGATCTTTACCGTCTGATAGGCGGCGCGGGGATAGCGGTAACGCTTGCTCAGAGCCTTGTCCAAAAGCGGCGTGATCTTGCGGTGCTCAACCACGAGTTCGCCGCCATACCAGGTATTCTGGGGTTCCAGCGCATCGTTGAGGAGTGCGATGTCGGCGCGGCGTCCTGGTCCGAGACCGCCGATTTCTCCATCCATGCCGAAACGGGTGGCGGGATGCAATGAACCCATGCTCCACGCAGTCGTGATGTTCATGCCATGCGTCACGGCTTCGCGCGTCACCCAATCGAGACCGAACAGAAAAAGATCATCGGCGTCGCGGTCGTCCGTGCACACGCACACGCGTTTCGGATTCGCGCCGAGCTCGGTGACCGCCTTGATCGCGAGTGGCAGCGAATGCCACGGAGTCGTGGGCGGCCCGCCACGCAGGAAAACCCAGACGCCGTTTTCCAGGAAGTCGTCGGAGATGTCGCGATCGATGGCCTCGTGCGTGTCCGTGATGCCACTCGCGGCGCCGGCGGTGACAAATTCGCGGCCGTAGATGTGTCCACTCACCGGGCGCCCGCGTTTCAACGCCGCCGCGAGGATCGCGTGGCTGCGTTCGTCGCCCATGGCGACTTGCACGAAATCCATCTTCTCCCCGAGTGCGACGGCTTCGGGCCACTTGTCGAACAGTTTGCCGATTTTTCTGGCGGTCAGATCCCCGCCGGCCGTTTCAAAGAACGACGACGTGGCGGGCACCGTGCTTGGGACCGTCAGGAAGATATTCAGCGGAGCCTGCCGGGCATCGGCGAGCATCCATTCGATGCCGGCGGCGTCGCAGACGTTGCCGATTTCATGGCTGTCGCAAAAAATCGTCGTCGTGCCGTTGAGCAATGCGCCCTCGGCGTAGGCACACGCGGTCATCATCGAACTTTCGATGTGAATGTGCGGATCGACGAGCCCGGGGGCGAGAATGCCGCCGGCCACATCATGGATTTTTGTTTTCGAGCCTTTGGTGGGCTTGAAAGTACCGGCCGGCTTTACCGCGGCAATGCGTCCGGCACTGATCCAGATTTCCCGGTTCTCGTGAATGCGTTCCGTGTAGGTGGAAAGAACCCGTGCTCCGGTCAGGACGAGATCGGGGGCGGTGCGGCTCATCGCCACGGCCGCGAGCCGGCGGGTGAGCGTGTGAAGTGGGGGAACGGAAAAACGGGTCAGGGCCATAAAAATCAATTCAGCAGCTGAGGTGCCACGGCGGCGTTTTTCGCGGACGCGGCCCTACATGGTTTTGGGGATGATGCGGGTGAGATTTTCCGGGGTACCGTGATTGACGAGCACCGTGTCCTCGAGGCGGACGCCTCCGAGGTGAAGATGTTTTTCCACGATTTCCCAGTTCACGCAATCATGGAAGAGCTCGCGATTTTGCGGGTTGTTGAGCAGGGCGGGGATGAAATAGAGGCCGGGTTCGACCGTGACAATGTAGCTCGAGCGCAGAATCAGGTCCATGCGCAGATGGGCCAGGCAGGGGCGCGAGTCCTTCTGGCGCCCCGGTTCCAGCCCGCTGGCGTCGCGCACGCCCAATCCCACCATGTGGCCGATGCCGTGGGGGAAAAACAGCGTGTAGGCGTCCTGTTCGACGAGCGAAGCCGGATCGCCCCGCATGATGCCCATCGATACGAGACCTTCCACCAGATCGAGCGCGGCGGCAAAGTGAATGTCCTTCCATTCGGCTCCCGGCTGGCAGCGCTGGATGGCCTTGGTCTGAGCATTCAGGACATTCTGATACAAGTCCCGTTGAAACACGTTGGGTTTTCCAACCACATAGGTCCGGGTGACATCGATGACGTAGCGATCCACCTCGGCGCCCGAATCGATCAGCACAAAGTCGCCCTCCTTCAGGGCCCGCGACGAAGGGTTCGCATGAAAGACGGCGGAGTTGGGGCCACTGCCGACGATGGTCTCATAGCCGGTCGCCGTCGCTCCACGGCGAAAATACTCCGCCTCAATTTCCACCTGGATCCGCCGTTCGGTAAACCCGGCACGCAACAGCGGCACGACCGCGCCGTATCCCGCCGCGGTCTTGAAGGCGCAATGCCGCATCAGGTCGATTTCCGCGGAATCCTTGAAACGCCGGGCGTGGGTGAGCACGTCGCGGACCTGGGCCGTGCGGCGGGCGTCGGCGTTGATGCCAAAAACCGGCGTGCCCAGCATGACGACCCGCCGGCCTTCGCGGGCGGCAAACCAACCGCCAAAATTTTCGATCAAGGTTCCGGGCAGCTGGGTGCGTCCTTCCCAAAGGTGATCCGCTTCGGTGACCTTGGGTACAAAGGAAATCCAACCCTCGTCACTGCGACCGCCATTTTGATCGCGTGGATCAAACACCACAATGCCGCCGATGGCATTGTTCAACCCGGTCAGGTAGAAATATTCCTGATGTGCGATGAACGGCAGCATCTGGTCGCTGATCTCGGGCTTGGGCAGGGCATGTCCGGCCCCGACGATGAGGATCTCGTCGGTCAGATTCAGCGTCCGGGACAGACGAGCGCGGCGTTCAACGTAGTCAAAATACACTCAATCCAAGACAGCATAAAAGCTGCCGAAAAGAAAGTCTCTTGCGCGAGCCCGGCCAGCGGTCAAATCAGCCCTATTTCCCGGGCGCGGAGGGCGGCCTGGGTCCGGTCCAGCGCGCCCAGTTTGCCGAGCACGTTGGTCATGTGGTTTTTCACCGTGCCCTCCGTGATATTCAGGCGGCCTCCGATCTCCTTGTTGCTGCATCCGTCGGCCAGCAACTTCAGGACGGCGAGTTCCCGGTCGGATAGCGGGTCGGATAAAGTGGAAACCGTTTTTTTCCCTTCGCGGACCGTGAGCCGGTTCAGCTCCGACATCATCCGGGCGGCGACCGAGGGCTCGAGCACGGACGTTCCCTTGGCGGCGGCGCGCAATGCCTCACAGAGCTTTTCCGCGGAACACGCTTTCAGCAGGAACCCGAGCGCGCCGGCCCGCAAGGCCTCGAAAATCTCCTCGTCCTCTTCAAACGTGGTCAGCACCACCACTCGCGCGGCCGCATTCAGGGCGAGGATGCGACGGGTGGCTTCCACGCCCCCCATGACGGGCATGCGCAAGTCCATCAGGATCACGTCGGGCTTGTGTACCCTGGCGAGCGCGACCGCGCGTTCCCCGTTTTCCGCCTCCGCGATGATTTCAAAACCATCCTGCAATGAGAGCAGGGTGTGCAGCGCTTCGCGGAACAGGGACTGGTCGTCGGCCAGCAACAGGCGGATTTTTTTCATGCGGGGACTTCGATCGTGAGGGCGAAACCACCGTTCAGGCGGTTGGCGGTTTCGATCTGGCCGCCGAGAAGTTCGATGCGTTCGCGCAGACCGACCAGGCCAAAACCGGGATTGGCGCCGGATTTTGAGACGCCGATTCCGTTGTCGGAAAGCTCCAGTCGGATTCGTTGCGGTGTCCGGAAATCCAGCACCAGCAGTGCGCTCGTGGCGCGGGCATGTTTGCGAATGTTGGTCAGGCCTTCCTGCGCCGCGCGGAAAAGAGCGTGCTCGACGGCGGACGACACGGGCCGGGGCGCGCCTTCAATGGCGAAGGTCGGCACCGGGGAGCCCTGGGCCACCAGTTCCTTGAGGGCCTCGGGCAGGGGTGGACGGCTGGCGTCGGCGCGCAAGGCACCCACGGAACGGCGGACGTCATCGAGTGCTTCGCCGGCGAGCTTGCTGGCCTTCACCACGGTTTCACGGGCTTTGTCGGGTTGGGTCGGAAGCAAGGACATGGCGACATCCAGCTGGGTCTTGATCACCGTCAGGTAATGGCCCACTCCATCATGAATTTCCCGGGCGAGACGGTTGCGTTCGCGCGTGGTGGCGAGATCCTCCGCCTGCATCGCGTAGGCGTGCAGCTGGCGGTTGGCCTCCTCCACTTCCAGTCGCAGTTTTTCCGCGTGGTTGCGGGCGTTGAGCGCCTGCCGGGTGATGATTGAAAACACGATCGTGAAGACAAACCCGGTCGAATAATTTAGAACGGCATCCCACGCGGCGTGCCACCCGAAGGGAATTCCCCAGACGGCGACAGCGGAACCAAAAAGCCAGATGCTGACCGCGATTGCCCCCGGAGCCCGCAAAAGAAACACCGCTTGGGCGCAAAGAGGAAACACAATGATGCCAAAAAAGCCGCGCGCGGGGCTGATAAAAATCATGGCGGTGATGATGGCGCATTGCGCGACAAAATAGCCGATGGACGACCGGCGATTGCCATCGATGAGAATCCGCCCGCTCATTACACTGAGCACGGTGAAAACCACACCCAGCCCAAACACGACCGGCACACTCCACTCCGCCCGGTAGTAGATGTCGGTTTGGAAGAAACTCAAATAGCAGGCCAGGATCACGCTTCCATAGGAGAAGCCGCTGTAAAAGCTGCCGATGCGGCGTGATTTGGTTTCTTGCATGGTGAAAATCCTACCACGCCAGGACGGGTTGGCGATATAGGAAGGAAGTCATGAGGAGGTCATGGTAGGGCGGATTATCTCAGGCTACCTGGTGCAAGGCTGGCGTGGCGGCGGCCTTGTCCTTGTCGTTGAGCATTTCCGCCCAAGCGCCGCGGACATCCCCGAGCAGACGCTC